>CAZXXM010000029.1:0-15073 GCA_964644715.1 uncultured Salinisphaerales bacterium | reverse complement strand
GGTCCGTCCGGGGCTTTTTTTGTGTCACATTTGGTGCAGCGCATCATTCGACCGAACCCGCCGATATAATCCGCGCCCCGATTTTCCAAGCCCGCACGCAAGGTATCTCGATGTCCCTCGAACTCGTCCCCACCGGCAAGAACGTTCCCGACGACATCAACGTCGTCATCGAAATCGCGATGAACAGCGAGCCGGTGAAGTACGAAGTGGACAAGGCCTCGGGGCAGATCTTCGTGGATCGCCTGCTGACGACGCCGATGCGCTACCCCTGCAACTACGGCTACGTGCCGCACACGCTCGGCGGCGACGGGGACCCGATCGACGCGCTGGTGATGATGCCGATGCAGCTGACGCCGGGATGCATCATCAACTGCCGCCCGATCGGCATGCTGGAAATGGAAGACGAGAGCGGCACCGACGAGAAGCTGGTGGTGGTGCCGAGCGACAAGATCAGCCGCCTGTACAGCGACATCACGTCGGTCCGCGAGCTGCCCAACCTGATCCGCGACCAGATCTCCCATTTCTTCGAGCACTACAAGGATCTGGAAAAGGGCAAGTGGGTGAAGATCAAGGGCTGGCATGGCCCCAAGGACGCCCGGAAGGCGATCCTCGACAGCATCAAGCGCTACAAGGCCGAGCCGATCGCGCCCAACTTCTGATTCCCGACACCTCCTAGCCCGGACGAAGTCCGAGGTGTGCCTCGTTATACGAAACGCAACCCCGGACTTCGTCCGGGCTCAGCGCAGCAACAGCAGACGCGGAACGGCGTCCGCACCGGCCCACAGCACCGCGTTCTGATCGTAGCGGCGGCCCCAATCGCAGGCCGCAGCCCGATCGACGCCGGGCACCAGCACGCTGACCTCCTCATCGGGCCAAGTACCGGTCGGATCCAGGCCGGCGCCGGGCATCCACATCCGGCCCGCAGCCTGCAGTTCGTCGATCAAGCGACGATGGCGCGACCGGTTCCGATCCGGTGGCAGCCGCTCACCGTTCGGGTTCCAGGCGGTGAGGAACATCGCGCACTCCAGGCCGACGCCCCGCATCGAACGTTCGAGACCGGGGCTGCGCTCATCCACCGTCATCGTGAACGAGGGCGCGTGATCGACCCGGTAACGCGCCGCCCGATAGGCGCCGATCAGACCGGGATCGAGAACCGACAGGTGCTCCGGGACGTCCATTGACGCACAGTAGCGGCGCACGCGACCGCGCAACAGCCTCGATTCCGTGAACACCCACTACGACACCCTGATCATCGGCGCCGGCCACAATGGCCTGGTCTGCGCAGCCTATCTCGCGAAGGCCGGTCGCAAGGTGCTGGTGCTGGAGCGCCGCGGGCTCGTCGGCGGCGCCTGCGTCACCGAGGAAATCGCTCCGGGTTACCGCAGCTCCACGGCCTCGTACGTGGTCAGCCTGCTGCTGCCGGAAATCGAGCACGATCTGAAACTCGCGCAATTCGGCTACAAGGTCTTGCCGCGCAGCCCCTCGTCGTTCACGCCATTCCCGGACGGGCGATCCCTGCTGATGGGGCCGGACGCGGAACTCAACCGGCGCGAGATCGCGAAGTTCTCGACTCGCGATGCCGAGGCCTTTCCGAAATACGAGGCCCTGCTGACGCGCATCGCCGAGCATCTCGAGCCGGCGCTGATGGACACGCCGCCCGACCTGCTGCCGCTGCCCGCCGAGTGGCGTCGCCGTGGCTTCCTGGACCGCCTGCGCAACCTGCGCCGCGGCGGCGCGCTGTATCGCGCGATGAAGAAGCTCGGCGCCGACCTGCCCGAAGCCATCGAGATCCTGACCGGAGCCGCGACGCCGGTGCTCGATCGCTGGTTCGAGTCGCCCGAGCTCAAGGGCACGCTCGCCACCGACGCGATCATCGGCAGCTTCGCGCCGCCGTCGGCGGCGGGCTCCGGTTACGTGCTGCTGCACCACGTGATGGGCATGGCCGGCGGTGCGAGAGGCGTCTGGGGTTATGTCGAAGGCGGAATGGGCGCGCTGACGCAGGCAATGGCGCGATCGGCACAGGCGCTGGGCGTCGAGATCCGCTGCGACGCGCCAGTCGCGGAAATCCTCGTCGAGCAAGGCCGGGCCTGCGGCGTCCGGCTCGACGACGGCGAGATCATCCGCGCCCGGCAACTCGCGTCCAATGCCACCGCGCAGGTCACGTTCGAGAAGCTGGTGAAGGCCGATGCGCTGCCCGCCGACTTCCGGCGTGCCGTGCGGCGCATCGACTACTCGAGCGCTGCCGTGAAGATCAACCTCGCGGTCTCCGAACTGCCGCGCTTCCGCTGCATGCCGGATCGCGGCGGCGACGTGGGACCGGAGCATCGCGGCACGATCCACATCAACTCGATGCCCGAAGACCTCGAGCGCGCCTACGAGGATGCACGGCGTGGCCTGCCCAGCGAGCGGCCGGTGATCGAGATGGTGATCCCGAGCAGCGTGGATGCGACGCTGGCACCGGCCGGACACCACGTCGTGAACCTGTTCGTCCAGTACGCGCCGTATGCGCCCGCCGGCGGAGACTGGGAACGGCTGCGCGACGTCTTCGCCGATCGCTGCATCGCGCAGATCACCGAATACGCGCCCAACTTCGCGGCCAGCGTGCTGCATCGGCAGGTTCTGGCGCCACCCGACCTCGAGCAGCGCTTCAATCTCACCGGCGGCAACATCTTCCAGGGTGCCATGCCGCTGCATCAGCTCTTCAGCTTTCGGCCGGTGCCGGGATGGGGCGACTACGCGACGCCGCTGAAGGGCCTGTTCCTGTGCGGCGCGGCGGCGCATCCGGGCGGCGGCGTGATGGGCGCCTGCGGCCGCAACGCCGCACAGGCGATGCTGCGCGGCTGACGCTGACTCCTTCGCGCGCGTGGACTTGCGTCGGGCACTCCGATAAAACCCCGCCTCGGGGAATACTCGAACCGAAATGAAGCGCGCAGCGAACAAGAACGGCATCGGCACGCGGCCCAAGCCCCTGGTCAGCACCAAGCTGCGTCCGCCGTCCAACCGCGGCACCTTGATCGAGCGCCCGCAGCTGATCCAGACCCTGCGCGAAACGCTCACGCGCAAGCTGGCGCTGATCTACGGCCCCGCCGGTTTCGGCAAGACCACGCTGGCGACGCAGTGGTACGCGGAGCTGCGCCACGCCGGCACCTCGGTGGCCTGGCTCGCGGTGGACGCCTCGGACAACGACCTCAACCGGTTTCTCGGCTACCTGGTCGAGGCGGTGCGCAGCGCCGAGCCCGACATGGGCGAAGGTCTGCGCGACGTCATCGAGGCCAACCCGGACACTTCGGTCGATTTCGTACTCGACACGCTGGTCAACGATCTATCGCTGCACGATGCCGATTTCGTGCTGTTCCTCGACGACTGGCACCTGGTCAACGAGACGCGCGTCCACGAAGCGCTGCAACTGCTGCTGTCGCGCAGCCCACCCAACCTGCACGTCGTCGTCGCCAGCCGCACCCGCACCGGCATTCCACTGGCGCGCTTGCGCGTGCAGAACGAACTGGTCGAGATCGACGCCGCGCGCCTGCGCTTCGATTTCGAGGAATCGCGCACCTACCTGACGGCGGTCAAGTCGCTGGACCTTCGCCCCGAGGACCTGGTCGCGCTGTGGCGCAGCACCGAGGGCTGGGCCGCCGCGCTGCAGCTCGCCTCGCTGTCGCTTCGCGAATCCGGCGATCACGAGCGCATCCTGCAATGGACCTCGGGGGCGTCCAACGACATCGGCGAGTACCTGGCCGAGAACGTCGTCGACAACCTGCCCGCCGACCAGGTCAGCTTCATGCTCAAGACCTCGGTGCTGGACCGCCTCTGCGGAGAGCTCTGCGCGGTGGTTACGGGCGAGAAGGACAGCACCGCGCGGCTCGAGGCGCTGGAAAAGCAGGAGATGTTCCTGCTACCGATGGACGAGGAGCGGCAGTGGTTCCGTTATCACCACCTGTTCGCGCGCTTCCTGCAGCGGCGCCTGCAGAAACAGATGCCGGACAAGATCAAGGATCTTCATCTCGCGGCCTCCGGCTGGCTGTCGACGCACGGGCACACCGCCGACGCCGTCGAGCGCGCGCTGCTCGCCGAGGACACCTCGGAGGCGGTGGCGCTGGTCGAGCGCGACGCCATGAGCCTGGTCGAACACAGCCACATGTCGACCCTGCTCAATCTCGTCAGCCAGCTGCCGCGCACGGCGCTGTTCGACCGTCCACGCCTGCAGATGGCCATCGCCTGGGCAACCTGCCTGACGCACCGCCAGCAGGAATCGATCGAAGCGCTGTGGCACGTCGAACGGCTGGCGCAGGCCGCACCGCCCGAGCAGCGCAGCCTGCTGCTCGACGAGGCCAAGGTCGCGCAGGCCTGCAACAGCATCTACGCCGACCAGATCAAGGGCGTCGAGGACCTGGTGCGGCCCTGCCTGTCGCAGGTCGACAAATTCTCGCCGTGGGCGGTGGCCGTGGCGGCCAACATCCGCGCGTACACCTACATCCGCGCGTCCGATTACGGCAAGGTCGCGCCGCTGATGCTGTCGGCACGCACCTACCACGATCGCGCCGAGGGAGCGTTCGCAGGTGTCTACGGCCGCTGCTTCGACGGCATCGCAGCGCAGAGCGCCGGACGCCTGGCCGTGGCGCGCGAGATGTTCGAGGACGCCGTCGACGTCGCCGCGCGCACGGCCGGCCGCCAGTCCTACGCCGCGCGCCTGGCCGGCGCGCTGCGCGGCCAGCTGCTGTACGAGGAGAACGATCTGGCCAAGGCCGAGCGTCTGCTCAGCGACAGCCGCGTGCTCGGCCTCGAGGGCGGTGTCGTCGAGTTCTACATCGCGACCTACCTGTGCAGCGCGCGCCTGACCTTTCACAAGGTCGGCGCCGAGGAAGCACTGTCGATCCTGCAGGAAGGCGAGGACACCGCGCGCGCGCTGTCGCTGGACCGCCTGCACGTCGCGGTGGCCTGCGAGCGCGTCCGCGTGAAGCTCGGCATGGGCGACGTCCGCGGCGCCGAACAGATCCTCGCCGAAGTCGACACGCGGCGCGGCGCCAGCGGCAGCGACGAGGTGCGCGTCTACATCGCCACGGCCAAAGCGCGACTGCTGTGCGCGCGTGGCACCGCGAATCTCGCGGTGGGCATCCTGCGCGAGCACATCGCCACATCGACGCGCCGGGGACAGCGGCTGCAGGAGCTGATGCTGCGCATCCTGTTGTCGGTGGCCCTGGATCTCGACGGCCAGCCGGCCGAGGCCGAACGCACGCTGCTCGACACCGTCGACGAGGCGGTGCCGCTGGGCATCGTGCGTTCGCTGCTGGACGAGGGCGCACCGCTGATCGCCATCCTCGAACGCGCGCGCGATCAATCGCGCAAGCGTGGCACCGAGGGCGGCGAGCTGCCCCGCTTCAGCACCACCGCGCAGCGCCTGCTGACCATCAGCCGCCACCCGGTCCACGGCGTACGCGGCCAGCCCGGCTCCTCGCGGACCCGCGTCGCCGAGCTGACGGCGCGCGAGACCGAGGTGCTGCGACTGCTCGAACAAGGCCGCTCGAACAAGGAGATCGCCCGCGCGCTGGCGATCGGCGTCGAAACGGTGAAGTGGTACCTGAAGAACATCTTCGTGAAGCTCGGCGTCTCCACGCGCGCGCAGGCCGTCACCGAGTCGCGCCGGCAGAACCTGTTCGCCGCGCCCGGCTGAGCGATCGACCTCCGGCGACCGAACCCGGGCTCGCCGATTGCTGGCTCCGTCCTCGACCCATACGGACGGAGCGCGCCATGGACGAATTCGACTTCACCGACGGACTCAAGATCGTCCTGGTCTCGATCTTCCTGCTCGGCTCGGTGCAGCTTCATGCGCTGATCGACGAATCGTCGCAGCACGCGGATGAGCGCGCAGCGCGCATGGCCGAGCCGAGCATCACCCGCTCCGCAGCCCATGCGGACGAAAGCCTCGACGCCATCGAGGCTCGCGCGATTCAGGATCGACAGGATCTTCGGCTGCTCGGGACGTAGCCTCCCCGGGACAACCCGACCTCTTAGCCCGGACGCAGTCCGGGCTACGGTCAGTGATACTCGAGCGCCTTGTTCGTCACCGATCCGAGCTTGAGCGCCGCCGCATCGCGCAGGTAATCGTTGAGCACCGTCCACGGCGCCTTGTCGCCCTGCCGCGGGAGGTTGTCGGCGCCACGCCGCACATAGCCGGACGCGAGGCTTCCCATCACGGTGTCGTCGGTGCGCTTGATGCCCTTCGCACGCGGCGTGACGGTCTTGAGCTTCTTCTTGTCCATGTGCGCCAGCATGCGGATGAAGTGCTCGGTGACGATGTCGGCCTTCAAGGTCCACGACGCGTTGGTGTAACCGAAGATCGCGAGCAGGTTCGGCACCTGGTCGACCATCATGCCCTTGTAGACCAGCCGATCCTTGATGACGACCGGCTCGCCGTCGACGCTCATCTTGGCCCCGCCGAACAACTGCAGGTTCAGGCCGGTGGCGGTGACGATGATGTCCGCATCCAGATGCTCGCCCGACTCCAGCTGGATGCCCGTCGCGTCGAAGGTCTTGATCGTGTCGGTGACGATGCGCGCGGCGCCCTTGCGCAGCGCGCGGAACAAATCGCCGTCGGGCACCACGCACAGGCGTTCGTCCCAGGGGTTGTAGCGCGGCGAGAAGTGCTTGATGTCGACTTCTTTCCCGAGCTGGTGGGACGTGAGCTTGTGCAGCAGGCGTTTGACCACCTTCGGCCGTTCGCGCGAGGCGACGAACAGCGCGCGCTGCAGCCCGATGTTGCGGATTCGCGTGGCCAGGTACACGGCCTTGGACGGCATGAAGCGGGACAGCTTCGACCACAGCGGATCCACCGCCGGTACCGACAGCACGTAGGTCGGCGAGCGCTGCAGCATCGTCACCTTTGCGCCGCCCGCGGCCATCGACGGCACCAGGGTGATTGCCGTGGCGCCGCTGCCGATGACGACGACCTTCTTGCCGGCGTAATCCAGGCCTTCCGGCCAGTGCTGCGGATGGACGATCTGTCCCTTGAAGGTCTTGCTGCCCGGGAATTCCGGCGTGAAACCGGCGTCGTAGCGGTAGTAGCCGGTGGCGGCGATGACGAACGGCGCGGTGTAGATCTCTTCCTTGCCGGTCTGCTCCTCGAGCACGGTCACCGACCACAGCGCCTTCGCCGACGACCAGTCCGCCCGCAGTACCTTGCGCCCGAAGCGGATGTTCGGTGTGACCTTGTACTGCTCGGCCGCGTCGTTCACGTAACGCTTGATCGACGCACCGTCGGCCAGCACCTTGGGCTCGCGCCACGGCCGGAAGTTGTAACCGAACGTCGACATGTCGGAATCCGAAAGGATGCCGGGATAGCGGAACAGATCCCAGGTTCCACCGATCGCGCCGCGCTGCTCGAGAATCGCGTAGGTCTTGTTCTTGAGCTTGCGCGTCAGGTGGCAGGCGGCACCGATGCCGGACAGCCCCGCGCCCAGGATCAGCACATCGAAATGCGTGTTGCCCATTGGAAGCTCCTCCCGTTGATGACCTCGTCGCGGGTCGTCCATGCGATTGACGTCATCGCTGGCCGCAGCTTACAGGGCTCCGCGCGCAGGCGGCCGAGGGAATGCGCTCGCAATCGGATCGAGCTTCGCTTCGTCTCGCTCAGGACGAGTCCGCCACCCGTAGATACCCGGAAGAAGTCCGGGGTTCTGCCCGATTTGCCAGAGACACCCCCGCTCTTTCGGCCCCTCAGGACATCGAGAATCCTTCGTAGCCGCTCGCCTTCACGTCTTCGCACTGCTGGCGATATGCACCTACGCCACCGATGTACGACAGCAGCCGCGGCGGCTTGCCCTCGACGTTGGTGCCCATGTACCAGGACTTCGTCTTCGGGATCAGGCTCAGGTTCGCCACTTCATCGTGGTGCGCGATCCACTTGTCCTCGAATTCCATCGTCGGCTCCACCGTGGCCGCACCCTTGGCGCGCGAGTAGCGGATGAAGTCGTTGATCCAGTCGACCTGCTGTTGCAAGCAGGTGGGCACGTTGCAGAACGCGGCTGCCGGTGCGAACGGCGCCATCGTCGTGAACAGGTTCGGGTACCCGTGAACCGTCAGGCCCATGGTCGTGCGGATGCCCTTCTTCCAGCTCTCGCGCAGCGAGACGTCCTGGCGCCCGCGCACGTCGATGGCCGACAGCGCGCCGGTGCCGGTGTCGAAACCGGTGGCGAAGATCAGCACGTCGACGGCGTATTCCTGCTTCGAGGTGCGGACGCCGGCCTCGGTGATCGCCTCGATCTTCTCGTGGCTGACGTCGACCAGCTGCACGTTGTCGCGGTTGAAGGTCTCGTAATAGCCCGTCTCCAGCGGCACGCGGCGCGTGCCGAAGCCGTAGGACGTCGGCACCAGCTTGTCGGCGACCGCGGGATCCTGAATGCGCGCGCGGATCTTGTCGCGCACGAAGCGCGAGATTTCCTCGTTGACCTCGGCATCGGTGAAGAGATCGCGGAAGCCGCCGATCCACATCGCCAGCGAGCCGTCGGCCCACAGCCGCTCCAGGATTTCCTCGCGCTCCTGCGGATCGGTTTCGCGGAAGGTCTTGTCCTCGAAGTCGTAGTCGAAGCCGGCGAAGGTGCCGTGCACGCGCTTCTTCAGCTCCGCGTAGCCGGCGCGAAATGCCGCCATCTCCTCGGCCCCGTACTTGGGGTTCTGCATCGGCACCGCGTAGTTCGGCGTGCGCTGGAACACGGTCAGGTGCCGGCACTGCGGCGCCAGCGTCTGGATCACCTGGATGCCGGTGGCGCCGGTGCCGACGATGCCGACGCGCAGGTCGGAGAAGTCGATCGATTCCTTGGGCCAGCGCGCGGTGTGGAAGATCTGGCCACGGAATTTCTCGTGGCCGGGGAACGACGGGATCAGCGGCGCGGAGATGCCACCGGTGCAGAACACGGCGTACTGCGCGTCGAAGGTCTCGCCCATCATCGTCGTGAGGGTCCAGCGCCGCGTCGACTCGTTGTAACGCGAAGACTTCACGCGCGTGTTGAACTGGATGTTGTTGCGCAGCTCGAAGCGGTCGGCGACGTGATTGAGGTACTTCTCCATCACCGTCTGGTCAGGGAAGCGCTCGGGCCAGGACCAGTCCTGCAGGAGTTCGTCGGAAAACCAGTACTGGTAGACGTAGGACTGCGAATCCACGCGCGCGCCGGGATAGCGGTTCCAGTACCAGGTGCCGCCCACGCTGGTGCCGGCTTCGAGCACCAGCACCTTGAGTCCCTGCTCGCGCAGGCGGTACAGCATGTACAGGCCGGAGATGCCCGCGCCGACCACGATCGCGTCGTAGGCCTTGGGGCAGGACTGCGCGGAAGCAGCCATGAAACGCTCCTCTTGGAATGAGAGCCGCGGGGCTCGCCGGGCGGTCTGATGCCGCCCTCGCCTCACGCCAGGAGCCGCAAGGGCTCCTGGCGTGTCGGGCATGGATGACGCAGTTCAGCTCGACGCAGCTCAGCTCAGCGCAAAGCCCTTGTAGCCGCTGGCCTTGATGTCCTCGCAGGCCTGCCGGTAGGTGTGCACGCCGCCCGGGTAGGACAGCAGCCGGCGCGGCTTGCCCGGAACGTTCGAGCCCATGTACCAGGAGTGCGACTTCGCGAACAGCGAGGAGTTGGAGATGCCGTCGTGGTGCTCGACCCACTCGTTCTCCTTCTCGGCGGTGGGCTCGATCACCTTGAGGTTGCTGGAGCGCATCCACTCGATGGTGTCCGCGATCCAGCCGGCCTGCTGCTGCAGGCAGGTGGTCATGTTGCACAGCGCCGCCGCAGGCGCGAGCGGCGCGCCGGTGGTGAACAGGTTCGGATAGCCGTGCACCTGCAGGCCCAGCGTGGTGCGGATTTCCTTGCCCCACTCTTCCTTGAGCGAACGGCCGCCACGGCCGCGGATGTCCATGCGCGTCAGCGCGCCGCTGCCGGCGTCGAAGCCCGTGGCCAGGATCAGCACGTCGAACTCGTGCACCTTGCCGTCGGAGGTCTTCACGCCTTCCGGCACGACTTCCACGATCGACGTCTTGTGGCAGTTCACCGCGGTGACGTTGGGACGCAGGAACGCTTCCAGGTAGCCGCTTTCCAGCGGCACGCGGTGGATGCCGAAGCCGTGGTTGGTGGGGATCAGCGTCTCCCACAGGTCCGGACGCGACTTCAGGCGCTCCTTCATCTTGTTGCGAACGAACTCGGAGATCTCCTCGCTGGCTTCCTTGAAGAAGAAGATCTCCGTGTACGCCGCCAGCCACAGCGACAGCGATCCGTCCGCCCACAGGCGCTCATATACCTCGTGACGCTGCTCGGGCGTCTGGTCGTGCCACTTGCCGTTGGTGAAGTCGTAGTCGAAGCCGGCGTACGTGCTGTTGACCTGCTTCGCGATTTCCTTGTAGCGCTTCTTGAAGTCAGCGCGATCGGCATCGCTGTACTTCGGGTTGCGCATCGGGGTGATGTAGTTCGGATTGAGCACGAACACCGTCAGGTGGCCGACTTCCGGGGCGATGGTCTGGATCACCTGGATACCGGTGGCGCCCACGCCGACCACGCCGACGCGCTTGCCCTTGAGGTCCACCTTCTCGCGCGGCCAGCGCGCGGTGCTCAGCAGCTGTCCCTTGAAGGACTTCTGGCCCTTGAACAGGTCCGTCATCGGCGCCGACAGCATGCCGGTGCAGCTGACGAAGAACTGCGTATCGATCTTGTCGCCCTTGTCCGTCGTCACCAGCCAGCGGCCGGTCGACTCGTTGTAGTGGGCGGATTCGACGCGGGTGTCGAATTTGTAGTTGGGCTTCAGGTCGAGGAAGTTCGCGGCGAACTGCAGCCAGCGCTCGTTGTCCGGCTGCGCGCCGAAGCGCTCCTTCGGTCCTTCCCACGCCTGGTGCAGTTCTTCCGAAAACCAGAACTGGTAGATCTCGGTCTGCGAATCGAAGCGGCAGCCGGGATAGCGGTTCCAGTACCAAGTGCCGCCGACATCCGATCCGGCTTCGATGCCCTGGACGTTCAAGCCCTTCTTCCGAAGGTGGTAGACCTCGGACAGGCCGGCGACACCGGCGCCGACGACCACGGCGTCAACGGTCTGGGTCGCATTCGGAGTAGCAGTAGCGGACATGGGGACCATCCTCCTCAAGTTATTTAGTGGAAACGTCGGCCGGCGGTCGCTCAGGACCGGGGCGCGCGGACCCGAACGGGCGGGGCCGTAGGAGGAAGGTAACCCGGCTGCGCCGCCGTGCGCCTCCCCTCCCGATGGGGGGGGCCGGTCGAAGCCGTCGGGGGGGTCTCGGGCGCTACGCTCAGGCCCTGAGCCGGCGCGCCTTGAGAATCCCGACACCCTTGCTTCGAAGGTCGAGCACGAAGGACTTCAGCGCGCTTTCGTCCGGCACCGGCTCGCGGCCGCGGCCCATGCGATGCAGCTGGCGCGTGTACCAGGTCACCTCGAGCGAGCCGAAGCCGTCGAGCAGCTTGATGCCGGTGCTGAGCGGCTGCACGCGATGCCGGGTCTCCTCGCCGCGCAGCAGTCGGGCGGGCGCATCCGGCTCGATCGCGAGGATGCGCCCGAGGCCGACGAGGTCGAGCGCGCCGGCGCGCAGCGGCGCTTCCATGCCAGCCAGGCTGCGGAACCCACCGGTCACCATCAGCGGCACCGTCACCTCCGCGCGGACCTTCTCGGCGAATTCGAGAAAGTAGGCTTCGCGCGCAGCCGTGGAGGTCTTCCGCAGACCCTGCATCGCAGGCTCCTCGTAGGTGCCCCCGGAGATCTCGATCAGGTCGATGCCGGCCCTGGCCAGCGCCTTGATCACGCCCAGCGATTCGGCCTCGGTGAACCCGCCGCGCTGGAAATCCGCCGAGTTGAGCTTGATGCCGACGGGGAAATCCTTGCCCACGCGGCGGCGCACCTCGCGGTACACCTCCATCACGAAACGACGGCGCTTCACCGCCGTACCGCCCCAATCGTCTTCACGCCGGTTGTGGTGCGGCGACAGGAACTGGCTGATGAGATATCCGTGCGCACCGTGCAGCTGCACGCCGCCGAAGCCGGCCTCCTTGGCCAGCGCCGCGGTATTGCCGTAGCGGCGCACGATCTCTTCGATCTCCGGCTCCGTCAGCGCGCGCGGCAACGGAAAGAACGGCGCGAGCTTGGGCCCGAACGGCACCGCCGACGGCGACACGTTCTCGCGATTCAGGCCTCGCGGCGCCTGCTTGCCGGGATGGTTGATCTGCATCCACAGCGCACTGCCGCCAGCGGTCCCCGCAGCGGCCCACTCGCGCAGGCGCGCCATGTCGCGATCGTCCTCGAGCACCACGTTGCCGGGCTCGCCGACGGCGCTGCGGTCGATCATCACGTTGCCCGTCATCAGCAAGCCGGCACCGGACGTTGCCCATCGGCGGTACAGCCGCACCAGTTGCGACGTCACACGGTTGTCGGCCGAGCCGAGCGCCTCGCTGAGGGCCGATTTGGCGAGACGGTTCTTCAGCGCGGGGCCGCGCGGCAGGACGAAGGGCTGCGAGATCAGCGGAGCTTGTGACTCGGAGGACATCGAAGGAATCCGGAGACGATGAGGCCATCGGACCATAGGCCGGCGCCGGACCGGCGCCATTGACCGCAACGGCCGCGCACGAAGGCGCCAGCGAGACACCGGATCGGTGGTGAAGCACCTGCCGTAGCCCGGACGCAGTCCGGGATTGCTCTACGTCTTTGCGAGCGACGCCCCGGACTGCGTCCGGGCTACGGTTCGCGACGGTTCGCCTATTTACCCTTCCAGACCGGCGCGCGCTTTTCTGCGAAGGCCTTGGCGCCCTCGATCGCGTCGGAGCTGCTGAACACCGTATCGAGGAAGGGCTGCTGTCGCGCGAAGGTTTCCGCCAGCGACCAATCCTGCGATTGCTGCACGACCTGCTTGCTGGCCTTCACCGCGATCGGGCCGTTGGCGGCGATCGTACGGGCCAGGGCCGTCGCGGCTTCCAGGCTCGTCCCCGCGGGCACGACTCGGTTGATCAGCCCGAGCTCGTACGCACGCTTCGCAGAGATGAATTCGCCGGTGATGGCCAGCTCCATCGCCACGCGACGCGGAATCTGTCGCGGCAGCCGCACCAGGCCGCCGGCGCCGGCAGCGAGGCCGCGCTTGACCTCCGGGATGCCGAACTGGGACGTGTCGGCCGCCACGATCAGATCGCAGCTGATGGCGATCTCGAACCCGCCAGCCAGCGCGAAACCTTCCACCGCCGCGATCAGCGGCTTGGCCGGCGGCGCCTCGGCGATGCCGGCGAAACCGCGGCCCGGCACGACCGGCAATTCGCCGCTGACGAAGGCCTTGAGGTCCATGCCAGAGCAGAACGTGCCGCCGGCGCCGGTGATGATCGCGGCATGGATGGCGTCATTGGCGTCCAGCTCCTTCATCGCCTCGGCGATGCCGACCGCGACCGCGCGATTGACCGCGTTGCGCGCCGCGGGGCGGTTGATCGTGACGGTCATGATGCCGTCCGCCACGGATACCAGGACGTCTTCGCTCATCGTTTCTCCTCCTGTTTTTCGTGTCTCCTTCCGTAGCCCGGACGAAGTCCGGGATTGCGCCGTCTGGACAACGACACCCCGGACTTCGTCCGGGCCACGGAGGGCTCAGCCTTCCAATAATTGCCGCACGATCAGGTCCGCTGCCGCTTCGGCATCCATCGCCGTCGTGTCGATGCGGATCTGTGGCGATTCCGGCGCTTCGTACGGCGAATCGATGCCGGTGAAGTTGGGCAGCTCGCCGGCGCGCGCTTTTTTGTAGAGGCCCTTCACGTCGCGCTTCTCGGCCTCCGCCAGCGGCGTATCGACGAAGATCTCGATGAACTCGCCGGCCGGCAGCATCGAACGCACGAGCTCGCGCTCCGCCTTGAACGGCGAGATGAACGCCGTGAGGACGATCAGGCCGGCATCCGTCATCAGGCGCGCGACCTCGCCGATGCGGCGGATGTTCTCGATGCGGTCCGCCTGCGTGAAGCCCAGATCCTTGTTCAGGCCGTGGCGAATATTGTCGCCGTCGAGCAGGAACGTGTGCTTGCCCAGGTGCGCGAGCTTCTTCTCGACGAGATTCGCGATCGTGGACTTGCCGGAGCCGGACAAGCCGGTGAACCACAGCACCGCCGGCTGCTGGCCCTTGAGGCCCGCGCGGACCTCGCGCGTGACGTCCAGCGCCTGCCAATGCACGTTCTGCGCACGGCGCAGCGAGAACTGCAGCATGCCGGCGGCGACGGTCGCGTTGCTGAACTTGTCGATCAGGATGAAGCCGCCGAGCGCGCGATTCTCGACATAGGGCTCGAACGGAATCGCCCGCTCCAAGGTCAGCTTGGCAACGCCGATGGCGTTCAGATCGAGCGTCTTCGCCGCCAGGCGCTCGAGTGTGTTGACGTTGATCTGGTACTCCGGCGCCTGCACGCGCGCCGTCACCGTCTGCGTGCCGATCTTGAGCCAGTACGGACGGCCGGGCACCAGCGCCTCGTCGTTCATCCAGACGATCGTGGCCTCGAACTGGTCGGCTACCTGCGTGGGTTCTTCGGCCTTGGTGATGACGTCGCCACGCGAGCAGTCGATCTCGTCGGCGAAGCACAAGGTCACCGACTGCCCGGCCACGGCCTGCGGAAGGTCGCCGTCGAACGCGACGATGCGCGTGACGGTGCTGGTCTTGCCCGAGGGCAGCACGCGCACCGCGTCACCGGGCTTCACGACGCCGCTCGCGATCAGGCCCGCGAATCCGCGGAAATCGAGGTTCGGACGATTGACCCACTGCACCGGCAAGCGGAACGGCTTGCCCTGGTCGGCCGTCGTGTCCAGCTCGACGGTCTCCAGGTGCGCCATCAACGTCGGGCCGGTGTACCAGGGCGTGTTCTGCGACGTCGCCGTGATGTTGTCGCCCTTGAAGCCCGAGATCGGCATCGGCACGAAATCGGTGATGCCGATGCTCTTCGCGAACGCGCGATAGTCGTCGACGATCGCGTCGTACTTACCCTGGTCGTAACCGATCAAATCCATCTTGTTGACGGCCAGCACCAGGTTGCGGATGCCGATCAGGTGCGCGAGGTAGCTGTGGCGGCGCGTCTGCGTCAGCACG
>CAZXXM010000028.1:0-15195 GCA_964644715.1 uncultured Salinisphaerales bacterium | reverse complement strand
GCTTCGGTGGCGCGCCACATCAGGCCCTGCATCACGCCGGCGATCCACATCGCCACGATGTAGAGCACGGTGCCGACCGTCGCCAGCCAGAAGTGGACGTTGATCGCCGCGACGCTATGCATCGCCGGCTTGCCGACCAGGCGCGGGATCAGCATATAGATCGAGCCGAACGAGATCATCGCCACCCAGCCCAGCGCGCCGGAATGGACGTGACCGATGGTCCAGTCGGTGTAGTGCGAGAGCGCGTTGACCGTCTTGATGGACATCATCGGCCCCTCGAACGTGCTCATGCCGTAGAACGACAGCGAGACGATGAGGAACTTCAGGATCGGGTCGTCGCGCAGTTTGTGCCACGCACCCGACAGGGTCATCATCCCGTTGATCATGCCGCCCCAGGACGGCGCCAGCAGGATCAGCGAGAACACCATGCCCAGCGACTGCACCCAGTCCGGCAGCGAGGTGTACATCAGATGGTGCGGACCGGCCCACATGTACACGCTGATCAAGGCCCAGAAGTGGACGATCGACAGGCGATACGAATAGATCGGGCGACCGACCTGCTTGGGCACGAAGTAGTACATCATCCCGAGGAAGCCGGCCGTCAGGAAGAAACCCACGGCGTTGTGGCCGTACCACCACTGCACCATCGCGTCGACGGCCCCCGGATACGCGCTGTACGACGCGGTGAGCGAAATCGGAATCGCCGCGCTGTTGACGATGTGCAGCACCGCAACCGTGAGGATGAAGGCGCCGTAGAACCAGTTCGCCACGTAGATATGGCTGACCGTGCGCCTCATGATCGTGCCGAAGAACACGATGGCGTAGGCCACCCACACCACCGCCAGCAGCAGGTCGATCGGCCACTCGAGCTCGGCGTATTCTTTCGACTGCGTGATGCCCAGCGGCAAGGTGATCGCCGCGAGCACGATCACGGCCTGGTAGCCCCAGAACGTGAAGCGCGCCAGGTTCGGAGCGAACAGCGTGGCGCGACAGGTGCGTTGCACGACCCAGTAGGACGTCGCGAATAGCGCGCAACCACCGAACGCGAAGATCACGGCATTGGTATGCAGCGGTCGCAGGCGGCTGTACGTGAGCCATGGCGTGTCGAAGTTCAGTGCGGGCCAGAGCAGTTCGGCGGCGCACCACACGCCCACGAGCATCCCCACCACGCCCCAGACGACCGTCATCAGGGAGAAACCCAGCACGACGTCGTCCTGGTAGCGCATCGGTGCGGCGGAAGGTGCAGCGATTGCCTCGGAAGTTCTCACCTGGTGTCCTCGTGTCATCGGCTCGACGGCCGCGATTCTCGACAGCGCCCGCCGACGCGGCATTGATTCAGGTCAACCGACTCGGCGTCGTGGTGAACGACGGGCGACGCACGCTGCGATTTCGTCGTGCGTGGGCCGTTGACCTGGATCAAGGCGACCGGATCGCCTTCACGGCACGCTGACCTCGTCCCTTGAGATCAACGCCATGAAGCCGATCCGCCGCATCCTGCTGGTCCTCGATCCGTCCCTGTCGCGTTCGGCGGCTTTCGCACGTGCGCGGGCGTTTGCACGTAAGACGCAGGCCTCGTTGTGGCTGGGGCTGTTCGATCCAGGACCGCGACTGGGGACGTTCGGCCTGCTGGGTCGCGCGCAGGCGCATCGCATCGAACAGATGATGCGAGACCAGATGAGCGCGCGGCTCGAAGAGCTGAGCAACGAGCTGGCTGCCGACGGATTGGACGTCCACACGATCGACGATCGCGGCACCGTCTGCGCGACGCGCATCCTCGAACGGGCCGGCAAGGAGCAGATCGATCTGATCATCAAGGACGTCGGGCACGAATCGGTGCTGCGCCGCCTGGTGTTCCTGTCGCTGGACTGGGAGCTCCTGCGCAGCTCGCCGGTTCCGTTGTGGATGGTGGGCTCCCACGCCCAGCCGGGCGATCTGCCTCAGCGCGTAGTCGCGGCCGTGGATCCGCTGAATCCGGAACACGGCGCCGGCCCTCTGAACGAACGGCTTCTCGACATGGCACAGACCCTGGCCAGGGCGGGCTCCGGCCACGTGCGCGTCTTCACCGCGTTCAGCGGTCTTCCGACGGCGCTGAGAGGGCTCGATCCGAACGGACTGTCGGTCGATACGTCCTACGAAGAGCTCTACGAAGCGCTGCGCAAGGAACACCGGCATTCGCTGGACGCCCTGCTGAAACATCATCGGATGGACAAGGACGATGCCGTCGTCCTGTTCGGGCCTCCGGCGCCGTGCCTGATCGATGCACTGGAGGGCTATCAGGCGAACGCGCTGGTGGTCGGCACGATCCGGCGGCGCGGGTTCGACCGTCTGCTCATGGGCAGCACCGTAGAGCGATTGATCGGAGAAGCACCCTGCGATCTGATCGCCGTGCCGGCGATTGCGCAGACCGTGGCGGTCAGGCCTTCGCGCCGCAAGCTTCTTCCCACGACGCCGTAAGCCGCTACCGATCGCTTCGTCGTCGCGGTTGCCGATCGGATTTCGGGCGGTCGTCGGCCCGCTTCTTCGGTCCGGCGAGCGAGTGCGTCCCCGCGCACGCCGCTCGCGGACCGCCGCCGGCCCCGCGCCTCAGAAACGATAGGCGAACGAAAGACCGAAGCCGAACGGATCGATCTTCACGTCGCCGAGCGAGGTGCCGTCCAGGTGCGCTTCGGTATCGATGTCCATGTAGCGGACATCGAGTGTCAGGGCGAGCGACTCCGTGAGATCGACGTCCACGCCAACGGCGAACGCTGCACCGAACGAATCGTCGAGCCTCAGCTTCGTGCCGTCGAGCGCCGACTTCGTCTCTTCCTGGAAGAAGGTCGTGTAGTTGATGCCGGCGCCCAGGAACGGGTGCCAGCTCTCGGCGATGTCCGGGTACCACATCAGCGACAGCGTCGGCGGCAAGTGCTGCGTACTGCCCACCTCGTCTCCGCTGGCGTTGAGCGTGATGTCGTGTTCGAACGGGATGGCGAGCAGCAGATCCAGCGCCAGCGAGTCGGTGAAGAAATAGGAAACGCTGCCGGTCACCGCGGCCGCGCCATCAACGCCGACGACGTCGTTGTTGTGATGCTTCGGCTCCACATAGTGCATGCCCAGGCGGGTGATCCAGTCTCCCGCCTCATGAGCCATTGCGGACGGACAGAGCATTGCGGCCACGAGGCCGACAGCGACGCGAACCTGGGATTCCACGGTATTTCTCCATGCAGCATCGGCGTGATTGCCGCATCTAATGTCGGGCGGCCGGGACATGCCGACATTGATCCGGATCAGGCCCCGAAGCTCCGTCGGTTGCCGACGACTGATCCAGGTCAATGCGGCCTCGCGACACCTTCGTCCCGCGAGCGGAGAAAAGGGAAAAGCGGTAGCTCGCACGGGGCTGCCGGAGGCCGGATACTGGAGAACCGCGGTCGCCGCATCGCGATCGATGCGGTGCCGAGCATCAATTCGGGTGCAGCACCGGCTCCGCGGCGAGTCGCCGCAGCACATCGTCGCGGATCACGCCGTCCTCCCGGGAAGGGATCACCAGCGCGGCGACGCCGGCATCCGGCGTCGATATCGGCCTGTCCGTCACGTTCGCAGCGTTCACGGGTTCGTCGAGCCGGCAGCCGGGAATGGCGGACACGACGGACGAGCGCACCCAGGCCTGGTGCTCGCCGATGCCGCCCGTGAAGGCGATCGCATCCGCTCCGCCCAGGACGCCGACCATCGAGCCGACGGCACGTCGCAGCGACCAGATGAAAGTGTCGAGCGCGGCGACGGCATCCGCGTTGCCAGCGAGCGCCGCTTCGCGAACGAGCCGGACGTCGCCGCTGATGCCCGACATGCCGAGCAGGCCGCTGTGTCGCTCGAGCGCCTCGCGCAGTTCCGCCGCGCCGATGCCGTGGGCGATCTGCAGATCCAGGATCAGTCCCGGATCCAGCGATCCGCTGCGCGTCGCCATCGCCGGCCCCTCGCCCGGCGTGAAACCCATCGTCGTGTCGAGCGACCGGCCGCCGCGGACCGCCGTCACCGAGCAGCCGCTGCCCAGATGGCAGACCACCATGCGCGGCGGAAGCCGGCCGAGGACGGCGGGCGTCTGCCGGACCGCCCATTCGACGCTCAGGCCGTGGAAGCCGAAGCGGCGCAGGCCCCAACGGCGCGTCCAGTCGAGCGGTAGCGCGTAGGTCGCCGCGGCATCCGGGATGGTCGAGTGGAATGTCGTGTCGAAGCACGCGAACTGAGGGACGCCGGGCAGTGCGGCCGCGACGACGTCGATGGCTTCGAGTGCGATCGGAAGATGCGTCGGCGCCAGCGGGATCACCGCGCGCAGCTCCCTGCAGACCTCCGGATCGATCCGCGTGGTCTGGCGATAGCGATGGCCTCCGTGGACCAGCCGGTGGCCGACGGCGTCGGCGGTGGCGAAGGACGCAATCAGAGACCGGAGCTGACGGCGTCGATCATCTACTCCCTCCGACGTCCAGCCCACGCTGCCGCTGTCGACGGTCTCTCCATCCGGACCAAAGGCGGTCCATTTGAAGGTCGACGAGCCCGCGTTGAGCGCCAAGACGCGCTTGCGCGAACGACTCATCGCGACCAGCGCCAATCCCGGATCTCCGGCATGTCCTCGCCGTGACGCCGGATGTAGCTCGCATGCTCGGCCAGCGCGGTCTCCAGCTTCGCGCGCAATCCGGCGGCGCGCGAGGCGAGCCGGGGAACGCGGCTGATCGCGTTCATCGCCAGGTGGAACCGGTCCAGGCGGTTGAGCACCGTCATGTCGAACGGGGTCGTCGTCGTCCCTTCTTCGATGAATCCGTGCACGTGGAAGTGCGAGTGGTTGGCGCGGCGATAGACCAGCCGGTGGATCAGCGACGGATAACCGTGGAACGCGAAGATCACGGGGCGGTTGCGGGTGAACAGCTCGACGAAGGCGCGGCCGCCGAGGCCGTGCGGATGCTGATCGACCGACTGCAGGCGCATCAGGTCGACGACGTTGACCACGCGGATCTTCATATCGGGAACCTTCGATCGGAGCCATTGGACGGCCGCCAGCGTCTCCAGCGTCGGCACGTCGCCGCAGCAGGCCATGACCACGTCCGGCTCACCTGGATCGCCGGCCCAGTCCCAGATTCCGGCACCGGCGGCGCAGTGCGCTTCGGCCTGCTCCATCGACAGCCACTGCGGCGCCGGCTGCTTGCCGGCCACCACGGCGTTGATCAGGCCGCGCGAGCGCAGGCAGTGGTCGGAGACGCACAGCAGCGTGTTCGCATCCGGCGGTAGGTACAGGCGCACGACGTCCGCCGACTTGTCGGCCAGCAGATCGAGCACGCCCGGATCCTGGTGGCTGAAGCCGTTGTGATCCTGCCGCCAGACGTGCGAGGTCAGCAGCAGGTTCAGCGAGGCCACCGGTGCCCGCCAGCGCAGCGCGCGCGAGACCTTCAGCCACTTCGCGTGCTGGATGAGCATCGAGGCCACCACGTGGATGAAGGCCTCGTAGCAGGAGAAGAAGCCGTGGCGTCCGGTCAGCAGATAGCCTTCCAGCCAGCCCTCGCATTGATGCTCGCTGAGAACTTCCATCACACGTCCGGACGGCGAGAGATGATCGTCGGTGGGCTGGATCTCTCCGACGAAGCAGCGATCGGTTTCTTCGAACACGGCGCCCCAGCGGTTCGATGCCGTTTCGTCCGGGCTGAACACGCGAAAGCGCCCGGCGTTGCGACGTACGACCTCCCGGATCATCCCGCCCTGCACCCGCGTTGCTTCCGCCGTGACCGCTCCCGGACGATCGACGGCAACGGCGTGGTCACGGAAGTCGGGCAGATCCAGCGTCCTCAGCAACTGCCCGCCGTTGGCGTGCGGGTTGGCGCTCATGCGGCGCATTCCACGGGGCGCGGATTCGTATAGCTCGCGGCAGGGACGCCCGTCGGATTCGAACAGTTCCTGCGGACGATAGCTGCGCATCCAGCGTTCCAGGCATTCGAGGTGGCCCGGGACGCTGAAATCGGACAGGGGTACCTGGTGCGAGCGCCATGAACCTTCGACGGGAAGTCCGTCGACGACCGCGGGACCGGTCCAGCCCTTGGGACTGCACATCACGATCATCGGCCAGCGCGGGCGTGTCCGATCGCCGCGCGCACGGGCCATGCACTGGAAACGCAGGATGGCGTCCATCGCCTCGTCGAGCGCCGTGGCCATCTGCTGGTGCATCGCGGCCACATCGCCTTCGTCCACGAACGTCGGTTCCCAGCCGTAGCCGCGAAGCAGCTGCGTCAGTTCCTCGCGCGGGATGCGCGACAGCAGGGTCGGTCCCGCGATCTTGTAGCCGTTCAGGTGCAGGATCGGCAGCACGGCGCCGTCGCGCGAAGGGTTCAGGAATTTGTTCGAGTGCCAGGCCGTGGCAAGTGGACCTGTCTCCGCCTCGCCGTCGCCCACCACGCAGGCGACGACCAGGGCCGGATTGTCGAACGCGGCGCCGAAAGCGTGGGACAGGCAATAGCCGAGTTCACCGCCTTCGTGGATCGAGCCCGGCGTGTCCGGGGAGGCATGACTCGGAATTCCGCCCGGGAACGAGAACTGGCGAAACATGCGGTGCATGCCCTGCGCGTCCTGCGTGACGTCCGGATAGACCTCCGTGTACGTGCCTTCGAGCCATCCATTGGCCACCACGGCCGGACCACCATGCCCCGGGCCGGCCACGAAGATCATGTCGACGTCGCGTGTCTGGATGATCCGGTTGAGATGCGCGTAGATGAAATTGAGGCCGGGCGTCGTGCCCCAATGGCCCAGCAGGCGAGGCTTGATGTCGTCGCGCTCGAGCGGGCGTTCGAGCAACGGATTGTCGAGCAGGTAGATCTGCCCCACCGACAGGTAATTGGCGGCACGCCACCAGCGATCGACGGCTTCCAGATCCGGCGACACGGGTCGATGGCCGGAATGGGACAAGGTCTGGCCGTCGGGAGCCAGGGCCGGGAAAGGGGCTTCGTCGGAAGAGCTGGGCGCGTTCATCGTAATCGTGAAAAGGTGGACGTCCGCAGCTTTTCAGACGCCCGGCGCCGGGTCGTTGACGTGAATCAACACCGGCCGCCTTCGAAGACGCGGCTTCGGCAATGACGCAGGTCATCGAAGCCGGCATCGGTCGGGGTCAGGCTGTTCGCCGCAAAAGGAGCCAGACCATGTCCACCGCCCTGCCCGTCCGCGTTGCCAGCGACCCTCCCTCACGACCGAGCGCTGCAGCAGCCGACGCTGTTCCGTCCGCGCTCTATCTGAAGGCGATTCGTGCGCGCGTTCCGTCAAGGACCTGCGAGATCTGCGGCGACCCCATCGGGGCGGCGCGCCTGACCCTGCATCGCGGCGCAACCGCCTGTGCCTGGTGCGCGGCACACCACGGTCAGGGCAGCAAAACGCACTAGCAAAACCTGGCGCCGTTCCCCTAGACGGCGGTGCTTCGAGTCGTGGCGGCGTGGGCATGCGATGTGCGGATCGGCCGACTTCGACCGGCCGGACGCCCATGCCTCTCAACGACGCTTCCTCCTCCGACGCCGCGACGACGTGGAGCACGCTGCTCTCCCACGTCGTGCTCGGCAATCCGCTATCTGCATGGCTGCTGGCCATCGCCGTTGCGCTCGGCATCGTGCTGGCGATCCGGCTGATGCGCCGTTACGCCGGCGCGCGGCTGGCCGCGCTCGCTGGCCGCACGAACTCAAAGGCCGACGACCGCGTGTTGCAGGTCCTCGGCCGCACGCGAGGATGGTTCGTGCTGCTGGTGAGCCTGTATGCCGGCAGCCGCGCGCTCGAATTCGGAACGCGTGCCGAGCAGCTCGTCGGGGCGGCGCTGACGATCGGGGTGTCGATCCAGGCCGGCCTGTGGGCGAGCGCCGCTCTGGGGTCATTTTTCGACGGCTACCGGGCACGGCACAGCGCGGATGCGGGTGCGGCCACGGCGATCGCCGCGATGTCCTTTGCCGGTCACGTGCTGATGTGGTCGCTGCTGTTGCTGCTGGCGCTCGACAACCTGGGCGTGGACGTCACCGCGATGGTCGCGGGCCTGGGCATCGGCGGCATCGCGGTCGCGCTCGCGGTGCAGAACATCCTGGGCGACCTGTTCGCGAGCGTCTCGATCATCGTCGACCGTCCCTTCGTGGTCGGCGACTTCATCATCGTCGACGACTACATGGGGACGGTCGAGCACGTCGGCCTGAAGACGACGCACGTCCGCAGCCTCGGCGGCGAGCAGATCGTCTTTGCCAACAACGATCTGCTCAAGACGCGTGTCCGCAATTACAAGCGCATGTACGAGCGTCGCGTCGTCTTCACGTTCGGCGTCGACTACGCGACCCCCGCGGACGAGCTCGAATGGATCGCGACATTCCTGCGGGAACTGGTCGGCAAGACGGACGGCGTCCGGCTCGAGCGGGCGCATTTCTCGAAATTCGGCGAATCCTCGCTGGATTTCGAGATCGCGTACTGGGTCAAGAGTCCCGATTACAACGCTTACATGGACATCCAGCAGCAGCTCAATCTGAGGATCATGCGATCGCTGGCGGAGCGCGGCATCGCGTTCGCGTTCCCGACCCGGACCGTCAAGTGGGAGGTTCCGGCATCGGTCGCCGGCGAGCCGCACGCGGTCGAAGTGGCGCATCCGGCGGGCGGCCGCCGTCCACGGCGCGATCCGCTGGAACAGCACTGAGAAGAAGCGGCCTCGTCAGCGATCGGCGAGGCCGGTGCCGGCGGGCTCGCAGAAGGCGCAGGCATACTGCGGAGGAAGCTGCCCGTGGCGCACTTCCGCAGCACCGGCGCGGCTTTCCGCGAGCAGTTCTCCCTGCGAGGGTACGAAGCTCGAAGTCCGGGTGCCCAGGTTCACCGCAAGAATCCACCGCGTGCCGTCGTCGAATCGCCAGCGCGCGACGACGGCCTCGGGGCCGATCACGTCCGCTCCCGCAGATCGAAGACCCGCCAGGTGGGGAACGAGCCGCTCCCGTCGCACGCCGATCAGGTCCCGGTAGTAAGCGAGCCACTCCCGGTGATGCCGCTGCGAGGCGTCGCCGAAAGGCGGATTCGATTGCTCGAAGGTCGACAGCGCATTCGGATCGGGGATCTGCGCGCGGCGCTGCGGATCCGCGAACGCCGCGAACCGCGCGAATTCCTGGCGGCGTCCTTCGCGGACCTGGCGGCCGAGTTCGTCGTGATGATCGGTGAAGAACAGGAACGGCGTGGTCGCGCCCCACTCTTCGCCGATGAACAGCAGCGGGATCGGCGGCGACAGCAGATGCATCAGCGCGGCGGCACGCAGGGCCTCGGGCGCGCACAGCGACAACAAGCGCTCACCCATCGCCCGGTTCCCGACCTGATCGTGGTTCTGCAGGAAGTTGACGAAAGCCGTCGGCGGCAGATGCGCACTCGGGCTGCCCCGCGTCCGCCCGTTGGCGCCCTCGACGGACTCGCCCTGGTACACGAAGCCCTCGCCGAGGCAGCGGGCCAGCCGTTCGATCGGGCGATCGGCGTAATGGCGGTAGTAGCCCTCCCGCTCGCCGGTCAGCAGCACGTGCACCGTGTTGTGGAAGTCGTCGTTCCACTGCGCATCGAAGCGGCGCGCGACGCCGCGGTCCCGTTCGAGACGCTGTGCGTCGTTGTGCTCGTTCTCGAGTACCAGATGCACCTGTCGATCGGGCGGCAGGCTGGCGCGGACACGCTGCGCCAACTCGTCGAGGAACGTCGGATCCTGGATCGCGTGCACAGCGTCGAAGCGCAATCCGTCGAGACGGTACTCGTGCACCCAGTACAGGGCGTTGTGTATGAAGTAGTCGCGGACTTCGGGGCGGCGAAAGTCGATCGCGGCGCCCCAGGGCGTTCGAACGTCGTCCCGGAAGAACATCGGCGCGCAGGCGTGCAGATAATTCCCGTCCGGTCCGAAATGGTTGTAGACGACGTCGAGCATCACCGACAGCCCCAGCTGATGCGCCTGGTCGATCATGCGTTTGAAATCCTGCGGGCGGCCGTAAGCGGTGTCCGGCGCAAAGGGCAGTACGCCGTCGTAACCCCAGTTGCGCGCGCCCGGAAAATCGGCGACCGGCATCAGTTCGATCGTCGTGATGCCGAGCTGTGCCAGTGCCGGCAACTGCGCTGCCACGCCGGCGAATCCACCGCAGACGCCGGCGTGCAGTTCGTAGATGACGGATGCCTCCCAGGCGCGGCCCCGCCAGCCTTGCGCGCTCCACTCGAACGCGTAGGGATCGACGATGCGGCTCGGGCCATGGACGTCGTCGGCCTGCTCCCGGCTGACGGGATCGGGAATCCGCGTACCGTCGTCGAGCTGGAATCGATAGGTCTGGCCCGGGACCGCCGCCGTCTCGAGAGAGAACATTCCATCGCCTTCGGCCCGCAGCGGTTCCGCCTTTCCGTCTTCGACGATCAGGGCGGGTGCCGACTGCGCGGGCGCGTAAAGCCGAAAGTGCGTGCGGCCATTGCCGAGCCAGCGGGCTCCCCAGGGCAGCACGTGGCCATGGCGATTCGACGATTCGCTCACCGCTTGCGAGGGATCGGCTTCAGGCGGCAATGCGCATCGCCCGTTCGAAGCCGCTCGCTTCCACGGGCGCGGTCGACGCGAGGCCGAAGTGCGCGCGATAACGCTCGAAGCAGCGGGCCCCGGCGTTCAGGCGCATCAGGGCGCCTTCAGCGAGCGCGGCGGCACAGTGGGGGTCGCGTTCCACCAGCGGACCCAGCACTTCGCGGTTCCAGGCTTCGGAATGCCGAACGTCCAACCCGGCGTGGAGCTGGAAATAGCGACGCCCGGTCGGACTGATGCCCAGGCGGCGCAGACCCTCGTTGACCTGTGACACGCGTCCCGGCGCGGTGAGCTCGACGACGCCCAGCGCGCCGATGGCCTGGTAGACGTAGCGGCGCGAGGCAGCGAGCGCGAGCATCAGGTTGGCCAGCGCGAGCGATTCCCACACGGTCTCGTCGGGATCGGGCTGGACTTCGAGCTCGGCGACGGCACGCTCCAGCATCGGACCGTGCATGCCGTCGAGACGACCGCGTCCCATCTCGTCCCAGTAGTTGCGCGCCATCTCTAGCTTCGGGCCGGGCGGCAGGCGCAGCTGGGACAGGGCGACGAGATCGTCGAATCCAGCTTCGCCGGCGGCTTCCTGCTTGATGAACCAGCGCATCGCTTCGACGTCCGCGTGATGCGCGAGCCACGGAAACAGCGGATCGCCCTGCCCCGGGCCGATCTGCTGGAGCCGTTCGAACCAGGCTACGAAGTCCGCCGCACGCATCGGCACGTCGCGGATCCAGGGTTCGATCGCGCGGCGCTCGGATTCCACGAAGCCGACCTCCATGCGTCGCAGCCTCGCCTCGGTGCGCAGTTCGTCTTCCCAGTCCTCGCCGGGCGGCGCCAGCTTCATGCGATCGTGGTTGCGACGCATCAGGTCGCGGTGAAAGGCATTCGCCCAGCGGCAGGGCTGGTCGCTTGCATAGTCCCGGGTGTTCAGGACCTTGGTTTCCATGAGGTCTCCGTGGATGGAAGGAAGGATGCCCAGTTCGGAGCACACGCTGTGCCCGATGTGCGACAGGCACGAGCACTGCTGCCATCGCCTGGAAAATCCCGCTCCCGGGATCAGGAGACGACCCATGAACAAAACGAGCTTTGCAAGCGCGCTGGCGTTGTTGCTGGCGACGACGTCGCCGCTGTATGCCGCCGAACCGATGAAGCCCTCGGGCGTTGCCCAGGCCTTGATGTCGGACAGTCCGGAGAACTTCTTCGAGAACGCGGCGTCCGCCAACATGTTCGAAATCAAGGCGAGCAAGCTCGCGCTCGCGAGCACGCAGGATCCGGAGATCAAGGCGTTCGCCCAGATGATGGTCAAAGACCACACCGCCGCGGGACAGAAGGTCTCGGCGCTGGCAGCGGAGAAATCCGTGTCGCTGCCCACCGCGATGCTCAAGCGCCACCAGATGATGCTCGACGGATTGAAGAACGAGAAACCCGGCAAGGATTTCGACGACGAGTACCGGCTCAAGATGGTGTTGTCGCACAAGGAAGCCGTGTCCCTGTTCGACGAGTCGGCGCGTGAATCGAAGGATCCCGACGTGCGCAAGCTGGCCGCGGAGATGCTGCCGGCCTTGCAGGCGCACGGCGGGCAGGCGGAGAAGCTTCGCAAGGACGCCAAGAAGAGTTGAGCGAGGGGCCGGCATCGTTTCCTCCGCCAGCAATGACGGATGATGGGACGCTGCCGGTCCGCCCGAGATCGGCTCCATAGGAGTTTCGAAGAGCCCATGCCCCGTTCGATTTTTCGTCCGCGATTCCGGATCGCAAGCGGCACCTCGATGCTGCTGGGCCTGGGTCTTGGCTTGGCGGCTTGCGGCACGCTCAAGGAGCGCGCGGAAGCCGTGCAGATCACGGCGACCGCGTCCGAGATCGCGTCCTGCGAGGCCCTGGGTCCGGTGCTGCTCGGAACCTACGACAGCGAATTCGATCAGCGCCAGCGCGATCTGAAATTCGAAACGGCCCGCAAGGGTGGCAACGTGCTGCTTGTCGACTCCTACGCGATGGCCACGACCGGCACTGCGTATCGCTGTGCGGAACGCATCGATCCGCGACGCGCCCAGGACAGGCCCTGAAGGCTTGCCGGCGACGGGCGCGATCGGCAGCCACCCCGATCGCGGTGACGCCTCGCAACTAAGGCGCGTGCGACGCGACCAGTGGTCGTCGCAGGTAGCGGCTGACGTCGCGCTCCAGTGCGCCGACCAGCCGCACCGCGTCGAGCAGGCGCTCGTCGGACACGCCGAGGCGCTGCGCCCAGGCGGCGTGAGCGACCGGATCGTGCACGTCGATGCGATGGGCGGGCGCCTTGCGGGTGATCGCGGATTTGGCGGCACCCAGTTCGAGGTGAAGGATTGAGGGCATTGAGCGATCCGGCGAGGTTGTTTGCGTGCGTTCGAGACAAGCAATGGACGCGCCATTCGCGTCCAAGTGGAAGATGTTGGAAACGCGGGGCGGACGAGAACGGAACGACATCCGGCACCGGCCCTGCTCTGCGAAACGCACGCCGATACCTGCGCTCTCGCGGAATCTGCAGCTGATGGCGACGCCCGACGCCGCCGGGCTCCACATGTCGCCCGGGCACGCAAATCGCTGTCGCCGGGCGCCAGCTGTCGAGTCCCCTTCGAGACCAGGTGCGTGCAAAGGCCGAGCGAAAGCTCCGCGTGTGCGGCCGTTCAGCGGGTACCGGCCCCTCTTCGAGGGGCTTTTTTATTAGTTCTTCGCCGATTTGCGGGCGAGCCTACTGAAGGCGTAGCGCCCACAACCGGGCGGGAAGCCAGAGTTGCGTGGGCGCCGTGAAGAAATTCAACGCAAAGGCGCAGAAGACGCAAAGACATCCTCTCGACGTTCCTTTTCGTCCTCTGCGCCTTTGCGTTCGAGACTATGGCGAAGAATCTATTTCGGCACCTTTAGCCCGGACCCAATCCGGGGTCCAGCTCGCAAAACGAGCGACGCGCCCCGGACTTGGCCCGGCCTACGGAGGGCGGGATGACCCGCGCGGCCCGGCGGCGAGCCTCGGATGAGGCGGCGCGGTCCCCCCGCCCCGTTCGTCACGCGGAATCGGAACTCGACGTAAGCTGAACGCCATCCATTCCCTCAAGCGGGATGCGAAGCTACTGCATGAACCCGGATTCCGAATCTCCTGGCCGTGGGATGGCCGGTGCTACCGGACGCGAGAGCTCGCTCGCGGACCTGGACGCGCAGCTGCGCGAGATCGCGGATGCCCACGAGATCCATCGGGTATCGGCCGAATGGTTGGGGCGACGCCTTGCGGTGGACCGGTGCCTCTACGCGCTGATGAACGACGATGACGAGTCGATCGACGTCATCGGCAACTATCTCGATGAACTGCCGCCGCTGCTCGGCGTCCTTAGGCTGAAGGATTTCGGTCCGGCCATGCTCGGCATGTTGCGGTCCGGTCAGAGCTGGATCGTCGACGATTCCGAAACCGATCCGCGCATCCCGGAGACGGCCCGCCCCGCGTATCGCGAGCGTCATGCGCGCGCGGTGATCTGCCTGCCGCTGATCCGGGGTCAGCGCCTGGTGGCCCTGATGGCCGTGCAGACGCAGGTCGCGAGGCGCTGGCTGCCGGAAGAGGAAGAACTCGTTCGAGCGGTCGGAAACCGGTGCTGGGAGTCGATCGAACGCATCCGCGCGGAAGCCCGCGCCATCGCGCGCGACGATCGCCTGCGCGCGCTGGTCGAGGATTCGTCGCAGATCCTGTGGACGGCCGACGCCTCCGGCGTCATCCACGAGGACTCGCCGTCCTGGCGCGCGTTCACCGGGCAGACGTATACGCAGTTTCGCGGCAATGGCTGGGCATCGGCGATTCATCCGGACGATCTGCCAAAGACCATGGCGGCCGTCGTCGTGGCCTTGCAGAACCCCCGGCCGATCGACATCGAGTTCCGGCTCCGGCATGCCGATGGATCGTGGCGGTGGATCGCCGAGCAGATCCGTCCGGTCATCACGGCGGCCGGCGTCCTGCGGGAATGGGTCGGCGTCGGGACCGAGATCACCTCGCGCAAGGAGATCGAGCTGGTTCAGCGCTTCCTGGTGGAGCTCGACGACGCGGTGCGGCCGCTGGTGGATCCGGAAGCCATCGCCGGCGAGGCCGTCCGTCGTCTCTGCGAGTTCCTGGATGCCGATCGCTCGGCTTATCTGGAGGTCACGCCGGACCAGAAGTCGGCAACGGCGCTACGCGACCACGCGCCTCGCGCGCCCAGCCTGGCGGGCGGCGTCTATCGCATCGAGGACTACGGGGCCCGATTCACGCAGGACATGCGCAACGGCACGCCGCACCAGGTCGACGACGTCACGCAGGCCGGCCTGTCGGCGGTGGAAAGGGCGGCGTATGCCGCCGCCGGCACCATGGCGATGATCAATATTCCGCTGCAGAAGGACGGCCGCTGCGTCGGCATCGTCGGCGTCTACCAGACGGCGCCGCGGCGGTGGACCTTGCGCGAACGCGAGGTCGTTCTGGCGGTGGCCAACCGCTGCTGGGAGTCGATCGAGCGCGCGCGTGTCACGCGTGAGCTGCAGCTGGCGAACGAGCGGAAGGACCAGTTCATCGCCACGCTGGCCCACGAGCTGCGCAATCCGCTGTCGCCGCTTCAGAACGCCCTGCAGATCGCCCGCAATCCGAACGCCACGATGCCGCCGGGCCGCTTGTTCGATCTGAT
>CAZXXM010000027.1:10159-15270 GCA_964644715.1 uncultured Salinisphaerales bacterium | reverse complement strand
TCGGCGCAGAGACAACTTGGTTCCTCGTCTCAACGACCGTAATGGTTCTTGCAATGACGAGTGAATGGATAGAAACGTAAAACGCTATTTAGGAATCATGAAACCGGAATATTTGGTTCTCTGATTTCTCGGAGTGGTTGGAACTTCCGACGTCTCCGATTGAAACGCACGATGGCTGCACGCTCCTGATACGCAGGAGTACCAACCGGAATGGAAGGCGATGTCCATCTATCTCAGCATGCAGCGGGTCCGGTTCTCGAGCCCAGCGGGATACGAGCAGTTTCAGATGGTGTTCGGTGACGTCAAGAATCATCTGAAGAAGCATCCCGGCTTTCTTCATCTGACGTGGTGGGTGCATCCAGACGATCCGCAGTGGTTCAACGAGGTCAGTTTCTGGACGAGCAAGGAAGCGCTCAAGAGCTGGCACATGGATACGTACCACAAGCACGCCAAGGAATGGGCGGCGCGCGGCGCGATCATGGAAGACATCATCACCAACTTCGAGATGACCAGCACGCGTCTGCTGCGCGTCTGTCCGTGCTGTGGTCTGGTGGAGGATCGGGTGTTCGATCTCGCCCGCGAGCAGGCCGAACTCGCGGTTCCCTGTCCGAAGTGCGGGTTCAATTTTCCGACGCTTCCCGAGACGAAGAACAACAGCAATGCGGTCTATCAGGACGCTCGCGGGGAGCGAGGGCAACCGCTTCCGCCGTGAAAAGACTTCGCACGTCGTGCGAGAGCGGGGACCGCCGGGTCCTTTGCAAGTAGGGGCAAAGCCACAGCCTCGTCGAGAGTGCCACGAATCCGTGGAATGTCTGCTGTTCCAATAGCGGGAGGAAACAGTTATGCGAATCAGGAAATACGATTTCGATTACAGCCGCCGGAAGTTCATGGAGAAGGTGGCCATCGGCGCGGGCGGCGGCGTGCTGGCGCCGCTCGGCAAGACGATGGCCGACACGGGGGAGGTCACCAAGGCGTATCCCGACGAGCTTTTGTCGATCGAGATGTACACCAAGGGCAAGATCAAGCCCGGAGACACCGTCTCGGCGAACAACGTGGAAGTGGTGAAGGATCTGCTCGATCCGATCTGCTACAAGCAGATCAAGGAAATGGGCCGGCGAATCAAGATCCGCGAGGCTCCGCGCGACATCACGACGATGTTCAATCATCGCTACCTGGAGCTCACGCTCAAGAACAAGGACCGTGCGAAGTTCGACCCGACGGGCAACATCGTCATGGACGGCGACGCGTCCAAGATGTGGGAAGGCGGAATGCCGTTCCTGGACGCGAAGACCGCCGAGGAGGCGTGCGCGAACATCAGCTACAGCTGGGGACGCCACGACTACTCGCAGTATCCGATCCCGTGCTGGTCGATCAATCCCGACGGCAGCCTCGGCTACCGGCAGAACCTGATCTGGTTCGAACTGCAGACCGTCGGTCGCAACGACGGGCAGATCTTCAAGGGCTTCAAGGACAAGCTGCGCCTGAACACCGCGCTCTTCACCGGGCCCAACGACGTCAAGGGCAGTTCGTTCCTGAGCGTCTGGTACAACGACCAGCGCAAGTTCCCGGACCTGTACGGCTACTTCCCCGCGTTCAAGCGCGTGCGCCAGTTCCCGACCAATCAGCGCTTCGAACCGCTGGTGCCCGGCATGGCGCTCTACCTGACGGACGCCTGGGGCGCCGGTGATCCCATGCTCACCTGGGGTGACTTCAAGATCATCGAGCGCAAGCCGATGCTCGGTCCCCAGGGTGGCAACTGGATGGGCGGCTATACCGACGACTGGTCGGCGCCCTTCCATGGCGGTCCGAAGGGCCAGACCTTCTTCGAGAAGACCTTCGAGCTGATTCCCGAAGCGATCGTGTGGGATTCGAAGCCCACCGGCTTCCCGCGTGCCCCCGTGAGTCGACGCCGCACCTGGTCGGACGGTCGCAACGGGACGATGACCACCCAGGTGACCTACGACCGCCGCGATGCGCTGTACAAGCAGATCGAGTTCGGTACGGGCCAGATGAAGAACGACCGAGCCGTGATCAAGGATGCGGAAGGGCATCCCGACTGGTCCTGGCACTGCGCGCAGTTCCACGACATCCAGGCCAACCGCATCACGCTGATCCGGCACTTCAAGGAACTGGACGGCTACAAGTCCTTGTTCATCGACGACGGCTCGGCGTACGACAAGTACATGACCACGTCGGCAGTGGCTCGTCTGGGCCAGTAGGCGTCCGTAGGAAAGCGGGAGCGAAAGTAGGGCCCTGCGGCCAGGCTCGAAACGAGCCGGGCCGCAGGACGCTCTGTCGTCCATCCGAGTGCGTCGTGCGATCGCCAATGAAGCCCAATTTCGACCATGCGCTGTGCTCGCGATGCAACGGCCCGCTCGTCGGCGTTCCCGCCTTTGTGCACGCCGAGGCGGGGAAGGCGCCGATAGCGGTGCGCCTGACGCGTCGTGAGCAGTTGGTCTATCGGCTCCTGTGCCATGGAATGACGAACAAGCAGATTGCGGCCGAGCTCGTCATTTCCGAGAACACCGTGCGTTTTCACCTCAAGGCGCTGTACGCGAAGCTCGGGGTTCGCTCCAGAAGCCGTGCGGCGGCACTCGGCGCCGGCGGTCCCGTCGACCTGGCCATGTCGGCTTGACCGGACGGGTCGATGGGCCGAGGCGCACATTCCGAATTCAGTTCCTCCGCGTGCGACCGCACGTTTCAGCCGGCAGAGGCATCGGTCTCTGCCGGCTATTTTTAATTTCATGAGCATCCGTTCTTCCGTGGTCGCTTCCGAAACACCGCGAGCCCTGTTTCGTGCCGCACGCGACGTGCTGCTTCGATACCGCACCGAATACGCCAAGGCCCGGGCCGCCTTCGCATGGCCGCAGCTGACGTCGTTCAACTGGGCGATCGATCACTTCGACGACATGGCGCATGCGAACGATCGCCGCGCGCTGTGGATCGTCGATGAAGAGGGCGCGGAGTCGTCCAGGACCTTCGATGAACTCCGGCTGGCTTCGAACCGGGCCGCCAACTTTCTGCGCGATCAGGGTGTTCGTCGCGGCGATCGCATCCTGGTCATGCTGCCCAACCGGGTGGAGCTGTGGGAACTGATGCTGGCGGCGATGAAGCTCGGCGCCGTCCTCAGTCCTGCGACCATGCTGCTCTCCGAAGCGGATCTGAAAGATCGAATCGTCCGCGGTCAGATCCGCGCGGTCATCGTCGATCAGGCGAACCTCGCCAGGTTCGAGAACATCGCCGACCACTGCCTGCGCATCGTCGTGGGCGGCGCGGCGCACGCCTGGATCGATTACCGGCAGAGTGCGGACTCGCCGGAGTCGTTTTCCCAGGCGGGCGTGACGATGGCCGATGATCCTTGCGTGCTGTACTTCACCTCGGGCACGACGTCGAAGCCCAAGATGGTGGTGCATTCACATCGCAGCTATCCGGTCGGGCACTTGTCGACGCTCTACTGGATCGGGCTGCAACCCGGCGACGTTCACCTCAACATCAGTTCGCCGGGCTGGGCCAAGCACGCGTGGAGTTGTTTCTTCGCGCCGTGGACCGTCGGCGCGACGGTCTTCGTCTACAACCAGGGCCGCTTCGATGCCGCACGGACGCTCGAGACGCTCGTGCGCTGCAGGGTCACGACGATGTGCGCGCCTCCTACCGCCTGGCGCTCGATCATCCTGGAGGATCTGCCTCGATACGACGTCCAGCTTCGCGAGTTGGTCAGTGCGGGTGAGCCTCTGAATCCCGAGGTGATCGAGCGCGTGAAGGCGGGATGGGGGCTGGTGATCCGGGAAGGCTATGGTCAGACGGAATCGACCGCGGTCCTGGGCAATCCGCCGGGTCAGGACGTTCGCTACGGCTCGATGGGCCGGCCGCTTCCGGGCTACGAGGTGTCGCTTCGCGATCATGACGGCAAGGCGACGGGTGAAGGCGAGATCTCGATTGGCCTGCATCCGCGTCCCGCGGGCGTGATGATCGGCTACTGGGGCGATGCGGAACGATCGCACCGCGCATTGGGCGGCGATCATTTCGGGACCGGGGACACCGCCGCCCGCGACGCCGACGACTACTACTGGTTCGTGGGTCGTACCGACGACGTCTTCAAGAGCTCGGACTACCGCATCTCGCCGTTCGAGCTCGAAAGCGCGCTCATCGAGCACGAAGCCGTCGCAGAGGCGGCGGTGATCGAGAGCCCCGATCCCAGGCGGCTCTTCGTTCCGAAAGCCTGCGTGGTCCTGAAGCCGGGCCGGAAGCCGGATCGTGCGACGGCGCAGTCGATCATGGAATTCACGAGAGTCCGGCTCGCTCCGTACCAGAAGATCCGCATCATCGAATTCTGCGATCTGCCCAAGACCGTCTCCGGAAAGATTCGACGAACCGATCTGCGCAAGGTCGCAGCGGACCGGCATCAGGCCGGCGACAGGGGTCCTGCCGAATTCCACGAGACCGATCTGCTGCAAAGCAGAGAGGGCCTCAAATCGTAGGAGGTCAACCGATGAGCCACTCCGTCCTTCCTCAAAGCGCATCGACCCCGCTCTCGTTCAAGGCACGGCACCCGTGGCTCAGTTACCTCTGGGACGGTGGGCGCATCTGGGCAGCCCGGCTGGGCTGCGTCTGGGTTTACCCCGAGGACGATGCCGATCTGGAGTAGCCGGCGGCCCGGGTGCACCGCGGTTCGCTCTCATGATTCATCGCGGCATCAACACACCTGGAGAAAAGTGGATGGCAATCTTTACGCACGTCGTCATCGGCACCAACGACATCGAGCGGGCGCGCAAGTTTTACGACGCGACGCTGGCGACGCTGGGCATCAAGCGGGTCATGAATCTGGAGACGGCTTCGCTGTGGGGTACCGACGGCCCGGAATTCATGGTCACCAAGCCGGGTAACGGCCAGCCGGCGACTTACGCCAACGGCGGCACGATCAGCTTCGCAGCTCCGAGCCGGGACGCGGTGCACAAGTTTTACGAGGTGGCGCTCGCCAACGGCGCGAAGGACGAGGGTGCCCCCGGTCCCCGCAGCTTCACGCCGACCGCTTACGCGGCCTACGTGCGCGACGCGGACGGCAACAAGATCTGCACCTACTGCTTCGCCGCGAAGTAGGACCTCGGGCCGGC
>CAZXXM010000027.1:520-10059 GCA_964644715.1 uncultured Salinisphaerales bacterium | reverse complement strand
TTTCGCTTCCTGCCGTTTCCATGAACCAAGCGCCGCCGGCCTCGCTGAACGTATCCAAGAGTGCGCCCGTCATTCTGCGTCTCGAACGCGGACGCCTGCGCCAGCAATTGGCTCAGGCCACGTCGTACGCGGAGTGGGTGCAGGCGGCGCAGGCCTTCGACGCGGCAACGGGCCGGGAACGCTGGAAGCGGCGCCGTCGCAGCGGCCTGTACGACCATGCCCTGATCGGCGAGAAGCTGGATCGGTTGCGCGCCTTGCTTCGGCAGGGCGACAGCCACGGCCTGATGTTCGAGATCGAAGAGGGCGTGCACGGCAATCTCGGCGGCATGGGCAAGCCGATCCTGCACAACAAGGCGCAGTTCGGGACCAAGCAGCTGATCACCGACTACGTCGCGGCCGTCGCCGACACGCTGACGCACCTGGAAACCGTCGACGAACGGGTGATCCCTGCGGCGACGAAGCGGGATCTTTTCCAGCGGGCCAGCCATTGCTACGGCCGCACCGCGCTGATGATGAGCAGCGGCGGCACCTTGATGTTCTTCCACTTCGGCGTGGCGAAGAGCCTGTTCGAGCAGGGCGTGCTGCCGAACGTCATCTCGGGATCGAGCGCCGGCGCGATCGTGGCATCGGTGCTCGGCACGCGCACCGATGCGGAACTCGAAGGCTTCTTCAAACCGGAGAACCTGTATTTCGGCGAGGCCTGGAGTCCGAACCGTCTGGAGCGCCTCACCGGCCTGCGCCGCATCTTCGGCACCGACTCCTTCGAGCGCACGTTCGACCGCCTGATTCCCGACCTGACGTTCCGTGAAGCCTTCGAGCGCAGCGGCCGCAACATCAGCATCTCGGTGAGTCCCTGCGAACGCCACCAGACGCCGCGCCTGCTCAACGCGGTGACGTCGCCGCACGTGCTGATCCGTTCCGCGGTGCGCGCCTCCTGCGCGGTCCCCGGGCTGTTCGAGCCGGTGCAGCTGATGGCGCGCGACCAGAACGGGCAGGCCGTGCCGTTCCTGAAGTCGCGATGGATCGACGGCGTGTTCGCCGCCGACCTGCCGGCCAAGCAGCTGGCACGCCTGTACGGCACCAATCACTACATCGTCAGCTACGTGAATCCCGTGCTGCTGCTGACGTTCCGCGATCACAAGACGCAGGGTTACGGCCTGAAGCCGATCGTGGACCTGATGAAGGGCACGGCGCGCAGCCTGCTGAAGGCCGCCGACCCGGTGATCGGAAAATACGTACCGGCCTCCTCGGTGGGCGTGGTGCACAAGGTCGCGCACGACATCCTGTCGCAGGACTACGTCGGCGACGTGAACATCACGCCGCAGCGCCGCCTGTTCTCCCCGTTGCGGCTGCTGTCGCCGTACACGCACCAGGAGATCGGCGAGCTGATGCGCGAAGGCGAGCGCCAGACCTGGCCACGCATCGAGATGATCCGCATCTCGTCGCAAATCAGCCGCACGCTGGATGGAATCGTCGGCCGCGCAGCAAACCGCACCCCGTAGCCCGGACTTCGCTCGGGCTACGGGGCTACGGGATTACGCGGCCCTCATCACCTTCGCGGGCGACGAATACTCCATCGCCCCGTCGTCCAGCGATCCGCTGCCCAGGCTCAGCCGCTCCAGCACGTAGTTCTGGCGCAGGTTCCACGGCTGCTTCGATCCCTGCTTGGGGAACATCGACGCGGCGCGCTGCACGTAGCCGGACGTCAGATCCAGCAGCGGCAGTTCGGCCATCGAGCCGTCCTTCACGCGCGGGGTGGCCTGCTGCGCGCCGCGGCGGTCCATGTGGTTGATCAGACGGGCCACCCAGCGCGCGATCAGGTCGGCCCGCAGGGTCCACGAGGCATTGGTGTAGCCGATGCACGCGGCCATGTTCGGCACGCCGCTGAGCATCACGCCGCGGTAGCTGAAGCAATCGGAAGGACGGATCGCCTTGCCGTCGACGCTCAGCGACACGCCACCGTTGGCCAGCAATTCGAGACCGGTGGCGCTGACGATGATGTCGGCCTCCAGCTTCTGACCGGACTTCAGCCGGATGCCGTCGGCCTCGAACTGTTCGATCTGGTCGGTGACGACGGACGCGCGGTTCTTGCGGATGGCCTTGAACAGGTCGTTGTTCGGGACCAGGCACATGCGCTGTTCCCAGGGGTTGTAGCGCGGATTGAAATGCGTATCGACGTCGAAGCCCTTGGGCAGCTGCGCAACCGTGCCCTTGCGCAGCATCTTTCGCGAGAACGCCGGGTAACGCTTGCACACCTGGTAGATCGCCATGCTGAGCACCACGTTCTTCCAGCGCGACACGCTGTGCGCGGCCTTCTCCGGCAACAGCCTGCGCAGGCCGTTGGCGATCGGATCTTCGGCCGGCAGCGACAGCACGTAGCTCGGCGAGCGCTGCAGCATCGTGACGTGCGCGGCCTTGTCGCTCATGGCCGGTACCAGCGTCACCGCGGTGGCACCGCTGCCGATGATGACCACGCGCTTGCCGGTGTAATCGAGGTTCTCGGGCCACTGCTGCGGATGGATCAACTGGCCCTTGAACTGCTGCTGGCCGGGAAAATCGGGCATGTGACCCTGGTCGTAGCGGTAGTAGCCGCTACACAGGAAGAAGAAGTTGCAGGTGTAGCTCACGGCTTGTTTCTGCGGGCCGCGTTCCACTTCCACGGTCCACTGCGCGTCTTCCGATGACCACGATGCGCGCAGCACCTTGTGCTGGTAGCGGATGTGGCGGTCGATCCCGTAGGTCTGCGCGGTCTCCTTCAGGTAACGCAGGATCGCCGGGCCGTCGGCGATCGCCTTGGCCTCCTTCCAGGGATGGAACGAGAAGCCGAGCGTGAACATGTCGGAATCCGAACGGATGCCCGGGTAGCGGAACAGGTCCCAGGTTCCCCCCATCGATTCGCGGCCTTCGAGGATCGCGTAGCGCTTGGTCGGGCACTGCGTCTGCAGGTGGTACGCGGCCCCGATGCCGGAGATCCCGGCGCCGACGATCAGGACATCGACGTGTTCGATCGACATGATGAAGCTTCTCCTCGAATGCGTGGCTCGTTCGCGGTTAGCGTACTCCGCTGGATGCGCGCGAAATTGGCCGATGCGCCGCGGTAGCGGGCACGAAGCGCCGCCGGTACTCGCCGGGCGACAGGCCGACGATGCGCTGAAAGATTTTTCGGAATGCACTCGGGTCTTCGTAGCCGACGGACCACGCGACGCGGTCGATCGCCTGCGTCGAGGATTCCAGCAGCTCGCGCGCGCGGGACACGCGCAGCTGCTGCACGTAGGCGGTCGGTGTCTGGCCGGTGGCGGACTGGAACCGGCGCAGGAAGGTGCGTTCGCCGAGCTGCGCCTGTCCGCACATCGCGGCCATCGTCAGCCTCTGGCCGTGATGCGCCTGGATCCAGTGCTGCACGCGAAGGATCGGCGTGTCGCCATGAGTCAGGCGCGGCGCCGGATCGGAGTAATGGCGCTGCTCGCGGCCTGCCGGGTCGACCAGGAACATGGCGCCGTCGTGATCATCACGGCGGGTGTCGTCAGCTGCTCGATCAGCCGCAGCCCGAGGTCGATCCAGGCCATGACGCCGCCGGCGGTGAGCAGGTCGCCGTCGTCGATCAGCAGCTTCGCGATGTCGAGGCGCACGTCCGGAAAGCGTTGCGCGAACGCGTCGGCCAGCGCCCAGTGCGTCGTGGCCGGCCGCTCGTCGAGCAGGCCGGTCTGCGCGAGTACGAAGGCGCCGGCGCAGACCGAAGACAGGCGCGTCCCGCGACGATGCTGCTCGACCAGCCAGGCGGAGAACAGCGCCGCATCGCGATGCGTGGGAATGCCGACGAGGCAGGGCGGAATAATGACCGCGGCCAGCGGCGTCGACGGCGATCGCCGGCAGTCCTTGCGCGCCAGATGCTCCACGGCGATGCGCCGCGATGCCGCACCGCGCTCGACGTCCAGGCGCGCCGCGGTCTCGAACAGGTCGGCGAGGCCGTGGATCGCGGCGCGCTGCGCTCCCGGGTATTCGAGGATGCCGATGCGGGCCGGTGCCGGAAGCTTTCTGGGCATGTGTCGGAATCAACCCGCTCGCTGTCGGTTTTGCCTATGGGACCGAGCATGGCGCGAGCCTAGTCTGGCGGTCAACGAACGCGTCCCCGGGAGAACCCATGAGCGGAAAACTGCTTCAGATCGGCCTGTATGCCTGCGTCGCCTATTTCTGCGCGATGAGCGCGGCCCACTTCGCCGGCTTCAAGGTGCCGTTGCTGTTCATCTACTGGGATGTGCCGTCGAATCACTACCAGGACATGATCATTTCGTTCTGCGCCTTCACGTACGCGGTGTTGTTCTTCACCGCCGCGCGGCATCGTGCCGCGGTTCCCGGCGCGCTGGTCGCGCTCGCGGGAACGGTGGCCGGCCTGTCGGCGGTGAATGCTTCGTCCCATCTGGCGGCGATGATTCCGGGCGCACCGACGACGGCGTACTGGGTGCAGACCGGGATGATCGCGGGCCTGCTGGTGGTGCTGACCGTGTTGTACCGGCAGTCGTCCTCGGACTGAACGACCCGTAGCCCGGACGAAGTCCGGGACTCCGCTCGCAAAACGAATCGCCCCGGACTTCGTCCGGGCTTCCGGCACTTCGCGGTAAGCGGACTTACGGTCCGTACGCGGGCACACTCCACGTCCTCCTCGTTTTCTTTTCCGAAGGACGTTCCGCATGAGCCTGCCCCCCGATCGCATCCCGGTCATCGTCGGCATCGGCGAGGTCGTCGACCGCACGCGCAATCCGGCCGAAGGGCGCGAGCCGCTGGCCCTGATGGTCGAGGCCTTGCGCGCGGCGCAGGCGGATGCCGGAGCCGAACTGCTCGCCGGTCTCGATTCGCTCGACGTGATCTGCGAATACTCGTGGCCCTACGTCGACGCGCCCGGCCTGGTCTCGCGCGAACTCGGCGTCAGCCCGCGGCATGCGCGCTACGGCGACGTCGGCGGCGAGTCGCCGGTGCGCTACCTGCACGAGGCGGCGCTGCGCATCCAGCGAGGCGAGGCCACCGTCGCCGCGATCGTCGGCGCCGAGGCGCAGTACACGGTCGCCGGCGCGCTGAAGGGCAACGTGAACCTGCGCTGGCAGGAGCGCGACAAGAAGGCGGTGATCCTCACGGGCCGCGAATTCTCCGCGCCCGTCGCCGTCGACCACGGCGTCTGCGTTCCGACCAACGTCTATCCGCTCTACGAGAACGCGAGCAGCGCGCACTGGGGCCAGACCCAGCGCGAGGCGCTTCGGGAATCGGGAGAAACCTGGGCGGCGCTGTCGCGTGCGGCGGCGAAGAATCCGGCGTCCTGGCTGCGCGAGCCCTACACGCCCGACGCGATCACGACGCCCGACGAGAAGAACCGGCTGATCGCCTGGCCGTACACCAAGCACATGGTCGCCAACCCCCTGGTCAACCAGGGCGCGGCGGTATTGCTGACCAGCGTCGCGAATGCGCGCGCGCTCGGCATTCCCGAATCGCGCTGGGTGCGCATCCTCGGCGGCGCCGCCGCCAACGAGCCGCGCGACTATCTGCAGCGGGATCAGTTCTGGCAGTCGCACGCGCAGAACGCGGTGCTCGAACGCTGCGTCGAGATCGCCGGAGGAGATGCTTCGCGCTTCGCCGCGATGGAGTTGTACAGCTGCTTCCCCTGCGTGCCGAAAATGGCGCGCCGCACCTTGAAGCTGCCCGCCTCGGCGCCGCTGAGCGTCACCGGCGGCCAGAGCTTCTTCGGCGCGCCGCTGAACGACTACATGACGCATGCGGCCTGCGCGATCGTGCGGACCTTGCGCGAGGCGCCGGGCGAGGTGGGCCTGCTGTACGGCCAGGGAGAGTTCGTGACCAAGCACCATGCGCTGGTGATGGCGCCGGGTGCCGGCGAGGCGAGCGATGCCCTGCCGGAGGACTACAAGGTGCAGGCGCAGGCCGACGCCCGCCGCGGCCCGGTGCCGCCGTTCCTCGCGGATTACGCCGGCAGCGCGACGATCGAGACGTTCACGGTGATCTACCAGCGCGACGGCCGCCCCGAGTACGGCTGCGTGATCGCGCGCACGCCGGCGGGGGAGCGCGTGATGGCGCGCGTGCCGGCGAGCGATGACACGAGCCTGGCGGTGCTCACGGACCTGGATTCGCATCCGGTGGGCAGGAGCGGTACGGTGAGCCGCCTGGATCCGAAGCGGCTGCAATGGACCGCGTAGCAAAGACGTAGCCCGGACGAAGTCCGGGATTGCGCCAAGTATTACGGGGAGCCCCCCGGACGGGTGACCTAGTTGTCGTCCGCGGCAGAGCGCTGGCGGTAATCGCCGGGGCGCACCCCCGTCCACTGCTTGAACGCGCGGTGGAAGGCACTGGGTTCGGCGAATCCCAGCTCCACCGCGATCTGGGCGACGCTGACGCTGCTGTGCGTGAGCCGGTCGATCGCGAGGTCGCGGCGCAGGCTGTCCTTGATGTCGCGGAAGATCACGCCTTCCTGGTCGAGCTTGCGGTGCAAGGTCGACACCCCGACGCCGAGCTCCTCGGCGATCTGCGTCAGGTCCGGCCACTCCGCCGGCGCGCTGTTGCGCAGTCGCCGGCGCACGTGCGCGCTCCAGCTGTTGCGGTCCTTGAACTTGACGATGAAGTTGTGCGGCGCCTCGCGCAGGAAGTCGCGCACGGCCGCCTCGTCGAGGACGACCGCCGCCGCCAGCACGCGGGCGTCGAACACGATGGCGCTCTGCTCGGCATCGAAGCGCAGATCGTTGGCGTACATCGAGCGGTACTCGGTCCACCAGGCGGGGCGCGCGTAGGCGAAGCTCGCCCGGTCCACCGCGATGCGACGGCCGACCAGCCAGCACATCAGGCCGTGCAGCATGATCAGCAGGGTCTCGTGGGCGAACACGGTGAACGGGGCGGGGCGCGCGCCGGGCTTCAATTCCTCGATTGCCAGGGTGGCTTCGTCATCGGTTTCCACCAGCATGACGCGGGCGTCGTCCATCGTGATGTTGAAGAACGGCACCGCCAGCCGAAGCGCGCCGCGCAGGTCGCCGGCCTTGGCACAGGCGCGCGACAGCATCGCGAAGCTGCCCACCTTCATCCGGCGCGCATCCATGCCGAACAGCTCGTCGTCGAGCGCGGCGGCGATGCCCAGCCACAGGGCGCCGAAGCGCTCGGCGGCCACCCGCGACTGATCGAAAGCCAGCAGCGATTCGGGGATGCCGGCGGCCTTGAGCAGGGGGCCGCGATCCAGGCCGCGGGCCGGCAGACCGGCCAGCGCGGCACGGACGAAGTGAATCGAGACGCTGTCCTTGGTTTCGGCGGCGTCGGTCATGAGCCCTGTCCTTTCCCCCTCTGCCCATGCGGCTTTTCGCATGGGGAGAGGGTTGGGGTGACGGGCCGCTTTTCGAAGCGGGCGCCCAGCCAGCCGCAGGTGCTCACGTCGCGCCCCTCACCCCGGCCCTCTCCCCGCTGGCGCGGGGAGAGGGGGAAAAGCGGGTGGGAGAAAGGCAACGGAGCATGTCGAATTCTGTCACGCCCACCGCGAGAATCCGGCATCGCCGGTCACGATGGCGCGCCGTACATTGCACGTCCCCCAAAGCCTCACCGGACCCGGCCATGAACGACCTCTCGATCCCCGCCAAGCTCCAGCCCTACAAGACCGCTCACAAGGTGCGCTTCGTGACGGCCACCAGCCTGTTCGACGGGCATGACGCGTCGATCAACATCATGCGCCGCATCATCCAGGGATCGGGTGCCGAGGTGATCCATCTCGGGCACAACCGCTCTGCCGGCGAGATCGTCAACGCCGCGCTGCAGGAAGATGCCCACGGCATCTGCATCACGTCCTACCAGGGCGGCCACATCGAGTTCTTCAAGTACATCGTCGACCTGCTGCGCCAGAACGGCGGCGAGAACATCAAGGTCTTCGGCGGCGGTGGTGGCGTCATCGTGCCAGCCGAGATCCGCGAGCTGATGGCCTACGGCGTGACGCGCATCTACTCGCCCGAGGACGGCGCGACGATGGGCCTGCAGGGCATGATCAACGACCTGCTGACCTCGAGCGACGCGGACCTGACGGCCGCCGCGCCCAAGTCCGAGAAGGTCGCGCAGATCCTGAAGTCGGGCGACCGCCGCGAACTGGCGCGCATCATCACGGCACTGGAGGGCGGCACCTACGGCGACAAGCTCAAGGCCGAGCTCGTCGAGCAGGCCAAGGGCTTGAAGATCCCGGTGCTCGGCATCACCGGCACCGGCGGTGCGGGCAAGTCCTCGCTGACCGACGAGCTGATCCTGCGTCTGCGCCTGGACCAGGAAGACAAGCTCAAGGTCGCCGTGATCTCGATCGATCCCTCGCGCAAGCGCACCGGCGGCGCGCTTCTCGGCGACCGCATCCGCATGAACGCGATCGAGTCCGAGAACATCTACATGCGTTCGCTCGCCACGCGTGACACCGGAATGGAGATCTCGGCGGCACTTCCCGAAGTGATCGCCGCCTGCAAGCTGTCCGGCTTCGATCTGGTCGTCGTCGAAACCTCGGGCATCGGCCAGGGCGACGCCGCGATCGTGCCGTTCGTGGACCTGTCGCTGTACGTGATGACGCCGGAATTCGGCGCCGCCAGCCAGCTCGAGAAGATCGACATGCTCGACTTCGCCGACTTCGTGGCCATCAACAAGTTCGATCGCAAGGGCGCGGAAGATGCGCTGCGCGACGTTCGCAAGCAGTACCAGCGCAACCGCGAGCTGTTCATGAAGTCGCCCGACACGATGCCGGTGTACGGCACGATGGCCGCGCGCTTCAACGACGACGGCGTCACCGCGCTCTACCAGGCGATCCTGCCGCGCCTCGCCGAGAAGGGCCTGAAGCCCGCCGCCGGCAAGCTGCCGGTGGTCGGGGTCAAGAGCAGCAGCGGCGGCCGTGCCATCGTGCCGCCGGAGCGCGTGCGCTATCTGGCCGACATCGCCGATACGGTGCGCGGCTATCACAAGGAGATCGCGGCGCAGGCACGCGTGGCGCGCGAGCGCCAGTCGCTGAAGATCGCCAAGGAGCTGATGGAACGCGCCGGCAAGCCGGTGGCCGGCTTCGACGAGATGATCTCGTCCAAGGACGGCGAGCTGATGCCGGCGGCGCGCAAGCTGCTGCAACAGTGGCCCGAAATGCAGAAGCAGTACGCGGCCGACGAGTTCGTCACCAAAGTTCGCGACAAGGAAATCCGTACCAAGCAGACCAGCGATTCGCTGTCCGGCACCAAGATCCGCAAGGTCTCGCTGCCGCGCTTCGAGGACGAGGGCGAGACCCTGCGCTTCCTGATGAAGGAAAACGTGCCGGGCTCGTTCCCGTACACGGCCGGCGTGTTCGCGTTCAAGCGCGAGGGCGAGGATCCGACGCGCATGTTCGCGGGCGAGGGCGATGCGTTCCGCACCAACCGCCGTTTCAAGCGCGACTCCGAAGGCATGCCGGCGCACCGCCTGTCGACGGCGTTCGACTCGGTGACCCTGTACGGCTGGGATCCGGACCTGCGTCCGGACATCTACGGCAAGATCGGCAACTCGGGCGTGTCGATCTG
>CAZXXM010000027.1:0-510 GCA_964644715.1 uncultured Salinisphaerales bacterium | reverse complement strand
CGCTCGAGGACATGAAGGTGTTGTACGGCGGTTTCGATCTCTGCGCGCCGAGCACCTCGGTGTCGATGACGATCAACGGTCCCGCGCCGATGATCCTGGCCATGTTCATGAACACGGCCATAGAGCAGCAGGTGGAGAAGTTCAAGGCCGAGAACGGCCGCGGTCCGAACGACGCCGAGGCCGCGAAGATCAAGGCCTGGACGCTGTCCAACGTGCGCGGCACGGTGCAGGCGGACATCCTCAAGGAGGACCAGGGCCAGAACACCTGCATCTTCTCGACCGAGTTCGCCCTCAAGATGATGGGCGACATCCAGGAATACTTCGTCGGCAACAAGGTGCAGAACTTCTACTCGGTGTCGATCTCCGGGTACCACATCGCCGAAGCCGGTGCGAACCCGATCTCGCAGCTCGCGTTCACCTTGTCCAACGGCTTCACGTACGTGGAGTCGTACCTGGCGCGCGGCATGCACATCGACGACTTCGCGCCCAACCTGTCGTTCTTCTTCTCCA
>CAZXXM010000026.1:0-15417 GCA_964644715.1 uncultured Salinisphaerales bacterium | reverse complement strand
ATTCGGGAACATCGACAGCGCAGCCTCGTAATCGGCGCGCGGGAACGGGTAGAGCTGTTCGATGCGGATCAGCGCCACATCCGCCATCTTCTCCTTGGCGCGGGCCTGCGCGAGGTCGTAGTAGACCTTGCCCGAGCAGAACACGAGCCGGCGGACCTTCTGCTTGTCGAGCTGCTCGGTATCGTGGATCAGCGGCTGGAAACGGCCCTTCACCAGATCGTCCATCGACGACACCGACATCGGATGTCGCAACAGGGATTTGGGCGTCATCACGATCAGCGGCAGACGCAGCGAGCGCTTCATCTGGCGACGCAGCATGTGGAACATCTGCGCCGGCGTGGACGGCACGACGACCTGCTGATTGTTGCCGGCGCACAGCTGCAGCCAGCGCTCGAGGCGGCCCGACGAGTGCTCCGGTCCCTGCCCTTCGTAGCCATGCGGCAGGAAGATCGTGAGTCCGCACAGACGGCCCCACTTGGCGTAGCCGCTCGAAATGAACTGGTCGAACACCACCTGCGCGCCGTTGGCGAAGTCGCCGAACTGCGCTTCCCAGATCACCAGGGTGTCGGGGTCGGTGGTCGAGTAGCCGTATTCGAATCCGAGCACGCCCTCTTCGGACAGCAGCGTGTCGTTGACGACGAAGCGGTTGCGATCGGCGTCCAGGTGGCGCAGCGGCGTATAGCGCTGGCCGGTCCTGGCGTCGTGCACCGTCGCGTGACGATGGAAGAACGTGCCGCGACGCGCGTCCTGGCCGCACAGACGCACCGAGAAGCCTTCATTGACGAGCGTGGCGTAGGCCAGCGTCTCGGCGAAGCCCCAGTCCATCGGCAGCTCGCCGGCCGCCATCTTGGCGCGATCTTCGTAGAGCTTCTGCACGCGTGCGTGCAGGGTGAAGTCGTCCGGCAGCTTGGACACACGCTCGTACAGCGAGCGCAGCAGTTCGGGCTTGGCCGAAGTATCCGACGGCGTATCCCACTCGCCCTTGCCGTAGTTGCTCCAGTTGACCGTGTGCTTGTTGCCGACCAGGCCCAAGGTGGTCCGCGCGATGTTCTCGCCCTGGTCCAGCCCGGCGCGATACTTCTTGACCAGCTCCTCGGCCTCGCCCTTGGCGATGGCGCCTTCTTCCTCGAGCTTCTTCGCGTACAGCGTCAGCGTCGTCGGGTGCTTCTTGATCTTCTCGTACATCACCGGGCTGGTGACGGAGGGCTCGTCGGCCTCGTTGTGGCCCAGGCGGCGGTAGCAGCAGATATCGACGAGGACGTCCTTGTGGAACTCGTTGCGGAAATCCATCGCCAGGCGCGTGACGAACACGACGGCCTCGGGATCGTCGCCGTTGACGTGGAACACCGGGCACTCGAGCATCTTCGCCAGGTCGGTGCAGTAGCGCGAGGTGCGCGCTTCCTTGCTCGGCTGCGCCTCGATCGGGTTCGGCGTCGTGAAGCCGATCTGGTTGTTGACGATGATGTGGACGGTACCGCCAGTGCCGTAGCCCTTGGCCTCGGAGAGCTGCATCGTCTCCATCACCACGCCCTGGCCCGCGAACGCGGCGTCACCGTGGATCAGCACCGGCACCACGCGCTCGCCCTTCTTGTCGTTGCGACGCGTCTGGCGCGCCTTGACGCTGCCCTCGACGACCGGGTTGACGATCTCGAGATGCGAGGGGTTGAACGCGAGCACCATGTGCAGGCGCTTGCTCGACACTTCGATGTCGGCCGAGAAGCCCATGTGGTACTTCACGTCGCCGGCGCGCGACAGCGAGTCGACGGAATACTTGCCCTCGAACTCGGCGAAAAGATCCTTCGGCGATTTGCCGAGCACGTTGACGAGCATGTTCAGGCGGCCGCGGTGGGCCATGCCGATCAGCACTTCCTCGACGTCGCGCTCGGCGCAGGCGCGCAGCACTTCGTCCATCGCCGGCACCAGCGCATCGCCGCCTTCGAGCGAGAAGCGCTTCTGGCCGACGTACTTGTTGTGCAGGTAGCGCTCCAGGCCCTCGGCCGCCACCAGCTGCAGCAGCGTGGACTTCTTGCGATCCAGCGTCAGCTTGGGCTTGAAGGCCGTCCCCTCGAGGCGCTTCTGGATCCAGCGCTTCTCGGTGGTCTCGGTGATGTACATGTATTCGACACCGATGGTGTCGGTGTACACGGCCTTGAGCAGCTTGAGGATCTCGCGCAGCGGCAGGCGATCGGTCGTCGCCAGCGATCCGGTGTTGAAGACCGCGTCCATGTCGGCGCCGGTCAGGCCGTGGAACGCCGGGTCGAGGTCCGGAATCAGATCGGTGGGCGCCAGTCCCAGCGGGTCTAGGCGGGCCACCTGGTGGCCACGCACGCGGTAGTAGTTGATCAGGCGCAGCACCGCGGCCTGCTTCTCGGCGGCCCGTGCGTCGAAGCCGGCGTCGGCAACCACCACCGTGCCCGGACGCTTGTCACGGCCCAGGGCCTCGAACTTGGCGACGACGTCGCTGTGCGCGATCTCGCGCTCCGCGTTCTGGTCCTGGATGTTGCGGAAATAGGCGCGCCAGCTCGGCTCGACCGATTCCGGGTCTTCGAGGAATTGTTCGTAGTAGCTCTCGACGAAGGCGGCGTTCTGACCACCGATCGAGGAGGAGGCGATGAAGCTCTGATACTTGCTGTTCGTCATGAATGTGTTCCGGTTGCCTGGCCAGCTTCCAGCAGGCTCGCGACGTCCAGATGAAACCTTGGCCGTTCGCGACTGGTCACCGGCAGGCTCTGATGATTACGTTCCCGTTCTGGCCGGACGCTCGCGCGCCGCCCAGTCTGCCGTCAGTCCGCTCAGGTAGCCACGGAAGTCTTCCGCCAGCTCCGGATGCTTGAGGCCGTACTCGACGTTCGCCTTGAGATAGCCCAGCTTTGACCCGCAGTCGTAGCGCGTGCCTTCGAACTCGTAAGCCAGCACGGTCTGCTCCTGGATCATGGCCTGGATGGCATCCGTGAGCTGGATCTCGCCGCCCTTGCCGCGCGGCGTGCGCTCCAGCAGCTTGAAGATCCGCGGCGTCAGGATGTAGCGGCCGACCACCGCCAGGTTGCTCGGGGCCTCTTCGGGCCGCGGCTTCTCGACGATCGCCCGGATCTCGCCCAGACCCGGGCCGACTGGCTGGATGTCGACGCAGCCGTAGCCGGAGATCTCTTCCTTGGGGACGCGTTCGGTGGCGATCACGCTGGTGCCGTATTCCTGGTAGACGCGCTGCATCTGGGCCAGGCAGGGACGCAGGCGGCCGTCGATGAGATCGTCCGCCAGGATCACCGAGAAATCCTCGTCGCCGACGGCCGGCCAGGCGCACAGCACGGCGTGGCCCAGGCCGAGCGCCTCGGCCTGGCGGATGAAGATGCAGGTGATGCCCGGAGGCAGGATTTCCTGCACCAGTTGCAGCAGCTTGTCCTTGCCGCGCTGCGCGAGTTCGGCCTCCAGCTCGTAGGCCTTGTCGAAGTGATCCATGATCGAATTCTTCGACCGGCCGGTGATGAAGATCAGCTCCTCGGCCCCTGCGCTGATGGCTTCCTGGACGGCGTACTGGATCAGCGGTTTGTCGACGACCGGCAGCATTTCCTTGGCGCTCGCCTTGGTCGCGGGCAGGAATCGCGTACCCATGCCGGCGACCGGGAAAACCGCTTTGCGGATGCGCATTCGGGTGCGTCCTGAAAAAGTCTCGGATCCGCCGCTCCGAAAGCCCTCGCGACCGGGGCGCACGGCGTGGCAGCTGGGTGGGCGCATAGTCTAGGCGCTGAGGCCAGCGATTGCAGCGGGTCCCACGCAGCTTTTCAGGCAGGCGCTCGCGCTTCCGTCGCGTCGGAACCGCGGGCCTGCACCCATTCGGGGCGGGACTGCGCGAGGCGATAGTACAAGGGCGGCAGCACGAGCAGGGTGAGCACCGTCGAGGCGATCGTTCCGAAGAGCAGCGAGCTCGCCAGGCCGATGAACAGCGGATCACGGAACAGCACCAGCACGCCGAGAATCATCGCCGACGAGGTCAGCAGGATCGGCCGCAGGCGGACCGCTCCGGCCAGCCGGACGGCCTCTCGCAACGGGTGGCCGGCGCGCTGGTGATCGTGGATGAAATCGATGATCAGCAGCGAATTGCGGACCACCAGCCCGGCGAGGGCCACGACGCCGATCATCGAGGTCATGCTGAACTTGATGCCGACGAGCCAGTGTCCAGGGAAGACGCCAATCATGCCCAGCGGGATGGCCGTCATGCCGACCAGCGGGAGCGTGAACGAGCGGTAGTTGGCCACCAGCACCAGGAAGATCAGCACGACGACGATGCCGAGGATCGCGCTCATGTCGCGAAAGATGTCGAGCGTCACGCGCATCTCGCCGTCCCACAGCAGCTGGTAGCCGTCCACCGTGCTCGGCGGCTGCGGATCCAGGCTCAGGTTGCCGGTGGTGAGCGTCTCGCCAGCGACTTCCAACCCGTCGAGCCGCTTCTGCATGTCGAGGATCGCGTACACGGGCGCGGAGATCTCCGTGACGTTGCCGCCCACGTAGCTCACGCGTTCGTTGTCCTTGCGCAGGATCGGGCGGTCGACGCTCGCATCGACCAGATGCGTGAGTTCGGAAATGGGCACCGCGTCGCCGTTCCGGTTGCGCACCAGGGTGCGGTCGAGCAGCGCCGGATCCACTTCGATCTCGCGCGGCACGCGGATGCGCAGCGGCACCGGGTTCTTCTCGCCCGGAATCTGCACCTCGGAGACGACGACGCCATCCATCATCGCCCGCAAGGTCCGTTCGATGTCGGCCGTGGTGACGCCCGACAGCACCGCCTTCTCCTTGTCCACGCGGATGTCGAGTTGGCGGCTGTCGTGAACCTCGCTGTCGAACACGTCCACCATTCCGTAGGTCCCGCTGAAGATGTCCCGCACCTGGCGCGAGAACGCGCGCAGGACGTCCGGATCCGGCCCGTGCAGATTGGCGCGCACGGCGGCGGCCGTGGGCGGGCCCGGCGGCGCCTCGAAGAAGCGCAGCTCGAGCGCGGGATACCGTGCGAGCAGCGGGGCGGCCGCGTCACGGAGCTGGTCCATCACGGCACGCGATCCGGTCTTCCGCTGCGCCTTGTCGACGAGGTTGATGCGGATCTCCGCCTGATGCGGACCGCTCCGCAGATCGGCGCCGTTGAACTGGCCGGAGAAGTCCAGCACGGCTGGCGTGCCGACACAGGTCAGGTAGTGGGTGACCATCGGGTGACGACCCACCACCTTGCCGAACTCGCGCGCCACGCGGTCCGTGACTTCAATGGGCGTGGACTCGGGCAGATCGAGCGTCGCGCTGAAGGTGTTGTGGTTCTCCACCGGCATCACCGACAGGCCCACGCCCCCAAAGGAGAGCGGGCCGCTCACGCCGGCGGGCCGGATGAACTGCCAGGCCGGCATCATCAGCGACGCGATCATCGTCACGCCCACCCAGAAGAACAGCCAGCGGCGACGGCGGGAATCATCGAGAAAGGGCGTGATGATGCGGATGTAACGACGCTGCAGCGCGGTGTCGATGCCTCCCCCTTCCTCCGGCTTGCGATGCGTCCGCGGCAACCAGCGCTGGCAGGCCCAGGGCACCACCAGGTAGGCCATCAGCAGGGACAGGCCCACGGCTACCGACACGTTGAAGCTGACCGAGCGGAAGAACGCGCCGTTCATGCCGCTGAGCTGGCTCAGCGAGGCGAACGCCAGCACGATCGTGATCGTCGCCATCGTCGTGGGCGTCCCGATCTCGTGCGTCGCCAGCACCGCCGAGCGCAGCCGGTCGTTCGTGCCCTGCTCGTAGTGCCGATGGATGTTCTCCATTACGACGATGGCATCGTCCACCAGCATGCCCAACGAAATAATCAGCGCGAACAGGGAAACGCGATTGATCGTGAATCCCGTGACCATGTCGATGGCCAGGGTCAGTCCCAGCACCAGCGGCACCGCGAGGCAGACGATCATCGCCTGGCGCAGCCCCAGGAACGGGATCAGCACCAGCATCACCGCCGCCACGGCGATGGCGAGCTCGAAGATCAGGCGATTCACCGTGTGATCGGCCTCGCGTCCGTCGTCGCGCGTCGTCACCACCTCGACGCCGGCCGGCACGAACTGCGTCTTCATCTTGTCGACCAGCGCAAGGATGTCTCGGCTCACGCGCACGGAATTCGTGTGAGGCTTCTTGGCCACCGACACCGTCACCGCCGCCATCTCGCCGACGTCCTGCCCAGAGGAATGGCGCGGGTCGCCGGCGCCGAAGGCCAGCCGCGTGACCTGATCGCGCTCGGGCACAGGTCCGTCGACGATCTCGCCGATGTCCTCCAGATAGATCAACTGACCCTTGTGCGCACCCAGCGGAAGCCGGCGAACGTCCTCCAGCGAGGTCAGGTGCCCCTTGAGGTACACACTTCTGCGCTCTCCTCCTGCGACGAGCTGGCCCACGACCGCCGAGACATTGCTCGCCTCGAGCATCGCGATGCCCTCGTTCATGGTCACGCCGAAGGCCTGCAGCCGCGCCGGATCCAGGTTCACGCGGATCTCGCGGTTGCGACCACCGTGAACCTTTGTGACCGACACCTGCTCGATGGTGTTCAAGCGCTCCGCCATGCGCTCGGCCAGCCGGCGCAGAGCGTGGTCGTCGTAAACGCTCGACGCCAGGGTCACCGTGACGATGGCGATGTCGTCGGCGTCGACCTGCCGAATCAGCGGCTCTCCGGTCGCCGCCGGCAACAGGTGACGGCCCTCGCCCACCTTCTGGCGCACGCGATTGATCGCCGCGTCCTTATCGGTGCCCACCAGGAACTGGAGTTGCACCTGCCCCCAGCCGGGCATCGCCACCGCGTAGCTGTGGTCGATGCCTTCGATCTCGCGCAGGCGTCCTTCCATCGGCGCGACGATCAGGCGTTCGACCTCGGCGGCAGTCGCCCCCGGCAGCTCGAAGCTCACCGTGGCACCGGGTACCAGGATCTGAGGATTCTCCTCTCGCGGCGTGTTGAGCGCGGCGAATACCGCCAGCAGCAGGATCGCCACCACGAACAGCGGGGTCAGCTTCGAGTCGACGAAGGTCTGCGCGATGCGCCCCGCGGAATTGAGCCGGATTTCAGGCATGGGCGCTACGAACGGCGCCAGGCGCCGCGCGCGATTTCATGGTGCCGCCGCCGCGATGCGATCGCCTTCGCGCATCTTCGACGTCGGCGCAACGACGATGCGCTCGTTCGGCTCCAGGCCTGCCAGCACCACGAATCCCTGATCCGCCCCGTGTTCGGTGCGCAGCCAGCGGAAGTTCAGGCGCTGCTCCGCGTCGACGACGTAGACCCCGGTGAGCCCTCCCCGGTCCACCAGCGCGGTGGCGGGAACGACGAGCGCTTGTTTCCTGCCGATCGTGAACAGGCCCCGACCGAACATGCCCGGCAGCAGCCCCTGCGCCGGTGGAATCGACACTTTTATCTGGAAACCGCGCGTGACCGGATCTCCCGAGGAGACGAGCCGCAGCACCTCGCCCCGCAGCGGCGTGCGCAAGGCGTCGATCCGCACGTCGACCGGATCCCCGATGCGGATGTCGCTCACCCGCTGCTCGACCGCATGCGTCTCGAACAGCAGCGCGGTATCCGACTCTACGGTGATCAGCGGTGTTCCCGGCGACGCCAGGTCGCCGCTGCGCTGGTGTCTTGCGACGACGACGCCGGCGACCGGGCTGAGAATGCGCGTGTACTGCCGCTCGGAGGTCGCCCGCACCAGCGCCGCCTCCGCGCCGTGCAGCGACTCGTCGGCCGCCTGCTTCTGCAGCAGCGCCTTGCGCCGATGCGCCTGCGCAACCATGCCCCGAGCGAGCAGCTTGTCGCTGTCCTCGAGGTCGCGCTGGGCATCGGCGCTGGCCGCCAGCGCCTTGTCGCGCTCCGCCTGCGCCATGCGGACGTTGGCGTCGATGTCCTGGGAATCCAGCGTCGCGAGCACCTGCCCGAGTTGCACGCGTTCGCCCTCGCGTACGGTCACGGTCCGCACGTAGGCCGCGGTGCGGGAACTGATCTGCACGCGCTCGTCCGACACCACGGTTCCGGTGGTCGTGTAGATCACCGGGATTTCCCGTGCCGCGATCACGGCAGTGGCGACCTGGAAGACGCGCGACTCCGGGGGCGCATGCGGCGCCGGATCTCCGCCACAAGCCGATAGCAGCACGGGGAGTGCAAGGGCGTGACCCGCAGCGAGCATTCGCTGGAGCCAGCACCGTACGCCGGGTCCGGCGGCCACGGCGACGCATCGATCGATACCGCCACGCCACCGTCCGGCCAGGGATCCGGTTTCGCTCCGATCCGGCGGGAGCAGCGCGCCGTTCACGCGTTGCGGCTCGCGATCCGCTCGGCCTTGTCCATCGAGGCGATGACCCCGCGGAGCAGCCGTTCCAGCATCTGCTTGTCGTCGGCGCTCAGGCCGCCGAAGGATTCGGCCACGATCGGCGCGAACCGGCTCGCGTAGTCCTTGACCCGCTTGCGACCGGCCGGCGTGATCGAAACCCGCTTGCGCCGGGCATCGCGCTCGTGGATGTCGACGCGCACCAGCTTCTCGGACAACAACAGATCCAGGATGCGGGTCATGTTGGCGCGGTTCTGTCCCACCTGCTCGCACAGCGATGTCGGCGTGGTCCCGGCGCGGCCGCTGGCCACGATCACGACCAGGGTGTGGAACGAGCTCTCCGTGAGTCCCGCCGGCCGCAGGATCGGATCGGTGAATGCCGTGATGCCCTGGCTCGCCACCCGGATCAGCCGCATCAGGGTCACGTCCTGCTGCGGCACATCGGGGACGCTCTCGCGCCAGCCCGGTCCGCTGGAATCGATCGCGAGAAGGCGGTCGTTGGTTTTCATGCGCGACCGGGATAGTACATCAATGTACTAATTGCTCGAGGCCGCGTTCGGCGCCTCGAACGGGTGATCTCCGCAGCCCGGACGAAGTCCGGGCGGTGCTCGCAGAACGTGGCGCAATCCCGGACCGCGTCCGGGCTACGGGAGCGTCAGGCCAGCCGCCCGGTGAAATGCACCTTGTCGGAGGTGCGCGACAGCAATGCGAAATCGCTGCCGGATGCGCTGCCGCTGAACTTGAGCGCCACCTTGCCCGGCAGCAGCAGCGGCTGGCGGAACTGCACGCTCAGCGAACGCGCGGCGGTGCCGCGCGCCAATTCGACCAGCGCCGCGGCGCGGGCCAGCGACCACATGCCGTGCGCGATCGCACGCGGGAAACCGAAGGCCTTGGCCGTCAGCGCGTACAGGTGGATCGGGTTGAAGTCTCCGCCGATCGGGGCATAGCGCCGGCCGATGTCGGACGGCACGTCGAAGCTGCGGTATTCGGACAGCGAGGGCGCCGGCGCCGCGGGCTTCGGGCGCACCGGCGGGCCGTCGGTCTTCATGCGATGCAGCACCGTCATCAGTGCGCGATACACGGTCCGCCCTTCGCCGTCCGTGTACTCGGTCAGTAGGTCGATCTCGTAGCCCTGGTGCGTCCGGCGGCCGTCGGTCAACGCGACACGCACTTCGTAGGCTACCTCCGCCGTCATCGGCGCCAGGACCTCGAAGCGGTTGCGGATGTGGACCAGGCCCATCAGCGGCACCGGAAACTCCGGGCGCAGCATCAGCCACATGTGCAGCGGCGCGGCCTGCACCTGGGGAAACGTGATCGGCAGTTCGTCGGGCGCCATCTCGAACCCACAGATTTCGCGATAGGCCGCCAGACGCGCCGGAGCGGGCTGCACCGCCGGCACGCGGACCTCGATCTGCGGGACGCGAATGTTCTTGCCGGGCTTGCGCCGCGCCGTGCCCAGGGCCTTGGCGTACAGACCGCCTGCGGCGGGCATCTGAAGCAGGGTGTCGGTCATGTCGGATGCCGTCAGTGGAATCCGGTCACGGTACGACCGTGTCGATCGTCAGCACCAGCGCCGATTTGCCGAGGTCCCCTCGCGCAGCGGTCAGGCTGCCCTGCAGGTCGCCGCTCACCGCCATCGCCTGCCCCGCGCGGCTGATGCGAGCCGTGACGATCCAGCGATCGAACTGTGTCAGCCTCGCGGCCGGCGTCATCGCCATGCTGTCGTCCAGACGAATCTCGCGCGGCAGTTGGCCGACGCTGCCGCGTGATACCGCCAGGGGCATCGGCGGGCCTTCCTGGGCCTTGGCGAACACGAACAGCGTTGCGTCGGAGGGAATCCGGTCCGCCAGTTCCGGGGCGATGCCCACCCGGACGAACAACGCGTCGCCGGACGTCGATGCGGCCTCGGACCCTGCCGCAGACGGCGCGGACGGCACCGGCCCCGCCGCAGCCACCGGCGCCGGGGTGACGCCCAGTTCAACGAGCCGCTCGTCGAGCACGGTCCGCAGCTCCGGCGGCAGATCCTGCTTCGAAAGTTCGCTCCAGTGCGCCTTCGCCGCATCCGAATTTCCATCCTGCGCCGCCGCCATGCCGGCGTACCACAGCGCCTTTCCGTTCGTGGGTGCGATCGCCAGCGCCGCTTCGAACAGCTGCTGCGGACGGCCGCGCAAGTCGCGATCCAGCGACAGGCCCAGTGACTCGCCTTCGTTCACCAGCAGGTCCGGCTCGCGATGCCCCGTCAGCTCGTTGGCGCGCGCATACGCCGCCGCCGCGGCGTCATATCGCTGCATCACGAAATACGAGCGGCCGAGCAAGGCCCAGCCCTGCGGATCGCCTGGATCTTTCTCGAGCCGCTCCGCGAGCCTCGAAACCATTTCGTCGACCGACCCCGGCGGCACCGGGCCACCGTCGCCGGCGATCGGCGCGCTCGCGATCTGCTGGTCGATCTTCCAGCTGCCGTCGAAGAAGTAACCGGCCACCGCGACGCCGAGCACGAGCACCCCGAGCACGACGGTCAGCGCGAGGTTACGCTTCGTCACCGTGGCGACCGGCGTCTCCGCGACGTCGGTATCGAGCAGCAACCTTGCATCGAGCTCGGCCCGCAGGCCGGCCGCCGTATCGGCGTCCATCAACCCGGCCGCCGTGTCCGCTTCGACTTCGGCCAGACGCTGGCGATAGGCCACGACATTGGCCGCACGACGTCGTTGCCCGGCGCTCACATCGGCTCGCCACAGCGGGCGCGTCATCCCGACGATCGCGGCAACGAACAGCAATCCCATCAGCGCCAGCAGCATCAGCGTTCCTCGTCGTCCAGCAGCCGGCGCAGGCGTTCGGTGTCCGTCGCCGGCGGGCGCGCGGCAACCGCGCGCGGCCTGCGCAGGATGCGCAGCGCAATCAGCAATCCGAGGGCGACCAGCACGAACGGCCCGATCCAGAGCACTGCGGTGCGCATCGTCATCGGCGGCTTGTACAGCACGAAATCGCCGTAGCGGTCGGTGACGTAGCGGCGAACCTCGTCGTCGGTCGCGCCGGCCGCGATGTGGGTATGGACTTCGCGGCGCAGGTCGGCTGCGAGGTCGGCGTTCGAATCCGCGATCGTCTGGTTCTGGCAGACCAGGCAGCGCAATTCGTGGATCAGCGTGCGGTACCGCGCTTCCTGTTCCGGATTCAGCGTGTCGGCCTGCGGCGTCAGCGCGAGTGCGCTGCCCATCGATAGGAACAGCATCGCCGCCGCGAAGAGCGTCCGCACGTCAGCGCGCTCCGGCCGTCAGCAGCGGGCGGATGTCCCGTTCCCAGGCCTGCGGCGTCACCGGCCCGATCTGCTTGAACAGGATCGTGCCGTCGGCTCCGAGGACGTAGGTTTCCGGCACGCCGTACACGCCCCAGTCGAGCCCGGCCTGCCCGACCCGATCGATCGCGACCTGCCGGTACGGGTTGCCGTGCCGCTGCAGCCAGCGGCGTGCATCGGCGGGTTCGTCCTTGTAGTCCATCCCGATGATCTCGACGCCCTGCTTGGAAAGCTCCATCAGCACGGGATGCTCGATCTGGCATCCGGCGCACCAGCTCGCGAAGAAATTCACGAGCACCGGCCGGCCGCCGAGCGCCTCGGGCGTCAGCGACTGACCCTCCGGCTCGAGCAGCGGCAGCTCGAACGCCGGCGCCGCCTTGCCGACCAGCGGACTCGGCACCTCGCGCGGATCGAGCTGCAGGCCGCGGTAGAACAGGAAGATCAGCAGCAGCAGGACGACGACCGGCGCCGCGTAACGGACGTAGCGCATCAGGCGGCGGCCGCTCCGCTCGGAACGTGCGCGTCGGCCCGCTGCGCCAGGCGGTAACGCCGGTCGGTCGCGGCCAGGATTCCGCCGAAGAACATCAGCACGCCACCGAACCACACCAGGCGCATCATCGGCTTGTAGTACAGGCGCAAGGCCCAGTCGCCGTTGACGTCGTTCTTGTCGATCGGCTCGCCCATGGCCACGTACAGGTCGCGCAGCGGGTTGTGGTCCACCGCGGCCTCGGTCATGACGCTGCCCTGCGAGGGATACAGGCGCTTCTCCGGATTCAAGGTGGCGATCTCGCGGCCACCGTAGGACACCACGACGTGGCCGGTGTCCGACTTGAAGTTGGGACCTTCGACATGCGTGACGCCGTCGAAGCGGAATTCGTAGCGCCCGATGTCCGCGCTCTGCCCGCTGCCGAGCCGCACGTCCTTCTCGACGTTGAACGTGGACGCGAACGCCACCCCCAGCGTCCAAACACCCAGGCCCACATGGGCCAGCGTCATGCCCCAGGCGCCGCGCGGCACGGATCGCAGACCCGAGACGAGCGAAGGCTTGGCCCGCACGCGCCGCCACACTTCCTGCACCGCGGTCACCAGCACCCAGACCGCCAGCACCGCGCCGGCCGAGGCCGCCACCGAGCCCTGCCCCTGCGTCAGGAACGGCAGCGCGATGCCGAGCACGATGGCGACGAGCGCCAGCAGCCGCAGCGACTTGAAGGATTCGACGAGGTTGGCGCGCTTCCACGAAACGACGCCGGCGAAGCCGACCAGCACGGCCAGCGGCGCCATCAACAGAAAGAACATCCGGTTGAAGTACGGCGGCCCGACCGAGTACTTGCCCAGGTCCAGCGCGTCCATCAACAGCGGGAACAAGGTGCCGAACAACACCATCGCCGCGGTCACGACCAGAAAGACGTTGTTGAACAGCAGCAAGCCCTCGCGCGAGGCCAGCTGCATCTCGCCCTGCTGCACGAGCCGCGGCGCGCGAATGGCGTACAGCAGCAGTCCACCGCCGACGACGACGCCGAGGAAGGCCAGGATGAACACGCCGCGCGCCGGGTCGGTCGCGAAGGCATGCACCGAGACCAGCACGCCCGAGCGCACCAGGAAGGTGCCGAGCAGCGACAGCGAGAACGCCACGATCGACAGCAGCAGGGTCCAGGACTGCAGCAGGCCGCGTTTCTCGGTGACGGCCAGCGAGTGGATCAAGGCGGTGCCAACGAGCCAAGGCATGAACGAGGCGTTCTCGACCGGATCCCAGAACCACCAGCCGCCCCAGCCGAGCTCGTTGTAGGCCCACCACGAACCCAAGGTGATGCCCATCGTCAGGAACAGCCACGCGGTGGTCGTCCACGGACGGGCCCAGCGCGCCCACGCGGAATCCAGGCGTCCGGTCACGAGCGCCGCGAGGGCGAACGCAAACGCCACCGAGAACCCGACGTAGCCCATGTAGAGCATCGGCGGATGGATGATCAGCCCCGGGTCCTGCAGCAGCGGGTTGAGGTCACGGCCTTCCAGCGGAACCGGGAACGCGCGGTCGAAGGGATTGGACGTCAGCAGCATGAACAGCAGGAAGCCGACGCTGATCGCGCCGAGCGCCGCCAGGACGAGGCTGGAGACGTCCGCCGGCAGGCGCCGGTTGAAGATCGAGACCGCGAACGCCCAGCCGCACAGCATCAGCAGCCACAGCAGCAGCGAGCCTTCGTGCGCGCCCCAGACCGCGGACAGCCGGTAGATCAGCGGCAGCGCGCTATGCGAGTTGGACGCGACGTAGGCGACCGAGAAGTCGTTCTGGCGGAAGGCCTCGCTCAGGCACAGATAGGCCACGACGACGAGCAGGAACTGCACCTGCGCCGCCGCACCGGCGATCGACATCCAGCGCAGGTCGCGCCTCGCGTAGCCCGCCGTCGGCACCACGGCCTGCACCAGGCCCACGGCCAGCGCGAGCCACAGCGCGAAGTGGCCGAACTCGGCGATCACGACGCCGACGCCGTGACCGGCGCCTCGACCGGCTTGAAGGGCATGCACGAATGTCCGCCCTCGGTCTTCAGCGAATCCGCGAGTTCCGGCGGCATGTAGTTCTCGTCGTGCTTGGCCAGCACTTCCTCTGCAACGAACTTGCCGTTCTCGACGTGGCCGGTGGCGACGATGCCCTGCCCCTCGCGGAACAGGTCGGGAAGAATGCCCTCGTACTTCACGCCGACCTTCTGCGCGCAGTCGGCCAAGGTGAAGCTCACGGCGAGGCCCTCACCGCGCGCGACGCTGCCGCGCTCGACCAGGCCGCCGAGCCGCATCTTCGCGTGCGAAGGCGCCTTGCCCGAGACGACGTCGGTCGGCGTGTAGAAATACATCAGATTCTTGCTCATGGCCGTGAAGCCGAGCCAAGCCGCCAGCGCGAGGCCGGCGATGAGGCCGCCGACGGCCGCCATTCGATTCTGGCGGCGGGTCATGCAGCGTCTCCGCTGCTTTCCTCGTCGCCTTCGGCCAGGCGCTCGAGCACGGCCCGGCGCTGCAAGGCCGGCGCGAACAGGTTCCAGGCGTACACGGCCACGCCGAGCAGCACGCTGCCCCAGACGTACACCTCGTAGCCGCCCATCTTGAACATCTCGCCCATGGTCACCCTGTCATTTGATCGGCGAACGGGAAGACCGCCTAGGCAGCCGTCAGTTCGCGCACCCAGCCGGCACGCCGCTCGCGCAGCAGGACTTCATTCTGCATCCGCCGCAGCGCGGCCATCGCGGCCAGCAGGTAGGCCCCCAGCAGCGAGGCGTAAAGCGGAATCGCCATCTCGGCGGTGATCGTCGGCTTGCCGAACTTCAGGATCGTCGAGGCCTGGTGCAGGCTGTTCCACCAGTCCACGGAATATTTCACGATCGGCACGTTCACGGCGCCGACGATCGCCAGCAGCGCGCAGGCACGGGCCGCGGCCCGCCGATCCAGGAACGCGCGGTCCAGCCCGATCACGCTCAGATACAGGAACAGCAGCACCAGTTCGGACGTCAGCCGCGCATCCCAGACCCAGTAGGCGCCCCACATCGGCTTGCCCCAGAGCATGCCGGTGACCAGCGCCAGCGCGGTGAAGCTCGCGCCGATCGGGGCCAGCGCCACGATGGCGCACTCGGCCAGCTTGATGCGCCAGATCAGCCCGATGACGCCGGCGACGGCCATCCCGGTGTACAGCGACAAGGACAAGGCCGCGGCCGGCACGTGCACATAGATGATCCGGAAGGCGTCACCCTGCTGGTAATCCTTGGGCGCGATCCAGAGCCCGGCGAACAGACCGTAACCGAGCAGCAGCACGGCGGCCGCCGCGAG
>CAZXXM010000025.1:0-15442 GCA_964644715.1 uncultured Salinisphaerales bacterium | reverse complement strand
AGCGCGCTATTTCGTTGTTTGAGCGCTCGTTGGTATCGGCGCCAGACATCGAGGAACAGATGTTCCACGTGGAACACGCCCCAATCCACAAAACTCCGTCGGTAGGTAGGGCCTTCGTCCAGCAATCTGTGAGCAAGCGGATCGATCAACTGGATCGGAACTAGGCGCACGACGTCGGCGATTCGCGCGTTCCTCGATTCGTCCAGGCGTATTTCGGAGCCATCACGGCACCATCCCATTCCAACGCGATGTCGCCCCTCCCTCTGTACCGTCTCGATGAAAACATTCCAATCCGGGCGGTCCGAGCCACATAGCTCGGAAAGATTCAGGGCCCGAAAGCTACGCCCGCGAGCTGCAACGAATAGCGATTCCAGCAAGCTGGTTTTTCCGGCGGCATTTCCGCCGGTAATCAGGTTCAGCCCTGGATGAGGTCGAATCTCCAGGTTCCGATACAGGCGGAAATTCTCGCCCCGCAAAAGGGCGACCGCCATCTCAGAGGCGCATCGGCATGATCACGTACTTGCTGGACGGATCGCCGGATTGGTACACGAGGCCACTGGAGTCGGAATTCTTGAGCTCGAGGACGATCTCGGCGCCCGGAATCGCACCCAGTGCATCGAGCAGGTAATTGACGTTGAATCCGATCTCGAGCGCGCTCCCGGCGTACCCCACCTCGACTTCTTCTTCCGCCTCTTCGTGCTCCGGGTTGTGGGTTTGCAGCTTCAGGGACCCGTCCGACAGCTGCAGGCGAACGCCCCGGAATTTCTCGTTCGACAGGATCGCGGTGCGGGCCAGCGATCGACGCAGGATTTCGCGATCGGCAACCACGCGTTTATCGCCGTGTTCGGGGATGACCCTCTCGTAATCTGGGAACCGGCCATCGATGGTCTTGGTCGTCAGGCGGACGACGTCGATGTCAATCTGAACCTGTCCCTGCCCCACGATCAATCGAATCTCGGAGTCACTGTTGTCGAGAAGGCGGCTCAGTTCCAGCACCGATTTGCGCGGCAGGATGGCTTGCACCGACTCCGTCAGCCCGGTTTCACCGACGCGCTCACTGAACGCGAGTCGATGCCCGTCCGTTGCGACAGCACGCAGCCGCTTGGCATTCGCGTCGATCAGCAGGCCGTTGAGGTAGTAGCGCACGTCCTGCTGCGCCATCGCGAACTGCGTCTTCTCGAGAAGGCCTTTGAGCTCTGCCCGCTTGAGCGTCAGCGCTCGCCCGCCGGTGACCGCACCCATCGCGGGAAATTCATCCGCCTTCAGTGCCGACAAGGAGAATCGGCTCTTCCCGGACTTCAGCGTTACGCGGTCCGTGCTCGACTCCAGCGTGATCTCCGCACCTTCGGGCAGACCTCTACAGATATCGAAAAGCTTGCGGGCCGGGACCGTGACTTTTCCGGGAGAAAGATTCTGCACCGTCGCCCTGGCAATCAGCTCCATCTCCAGGTCGGTGCCTGTGACGATCAGTTCGTCTTCCTTGGCTTCGAGCAGAAAATTGGCGAGCACCGGTAAGGTTTGACGACGTTCAACGACGCCGACGACAGCCTGCAGAGCCGTCAACAACTCGTTTCTCCCCACTTGAATCTTCATAGCGTCACCCGGCCTTTGCTTGGTTTCTTTTAAGACCACTTAGGATTAGTAAGCCCCGCATCTAGATGGGGATAAAACCTATAAGTATATTTACTTCAAAAGCTTACTTTCATGTTGATGCTCTCGGGGAGCACCGGCGTGAAGCTGGAGGACTTCTGTACAAGCTGTGGATGAACTGAACAGATCGCGCGGCGCACAATCTATCCACAAGCTCGCCGGCTGCTTTTGCATACGTTTTCAATAGCTCAGCTGCCGCAGAAGATTTTCGTAGTCTTCACGGATGCGAAGATCCGTCTGTCGCAGTTCTTCGATCTTTCGACTGGCGTGGAGCACCGTCGTGTGGTCCTTCTCGAAGGCCTCGCCGATGTCGGGATAGCTGTGCTCGGTCAATTCACGAGCCAGCGCCATCGCCACTTGGCGCGGACGCGCCAGCATGCGCGATCTCCGCGGGGAGCGAAGATCCTTCAGCGGAATGTTGTAGTACTTCGCAACGGTCGACATGATGTTGTCGATCGTCACCTTGCGCTCGTAATGCGCCAGCATGTCCCGAAGCGTCTGGCGGGCGAACTCCACGGTGATGGCTTCCCCCTGCAGGCGCATGCCGGCCGACAGGCGCAACAGCACGCCCTCGAGTTCTCGCACGTTCGAGCGCACGTGCTGGGCGACGAAGAAAGCGACCTCGTTGGACAGCGAAAGGCCGAATTGTTCGGCCTTCGACAGCAGGATCGCGACGCGTGTCTCGAGATCGGGCGGTTCGACCGAGACGGTCAAGCCCCACGAGAAGCGTGATTTGAGTCGATCTTCCAGCCGGTCCAGGTCTTTCGGGAAGCGGTCGCAGGTCAGGATGATCTGCTTGCGCCCATCCATCAGGCTGTTGAACGTATGGAAGAATTCCTCTTGCGTCGCCGATTTTCCGGCAAAGAAGTGGATGTCGTCGATCAACAGGGCGTCGGCCGAGCGATAGAGCGCCTTGAATTCCTCGCTGGTGTTGTGGCGCACCGCCGAGATGAATTGGTTCATCCACTGCTCGGACGGCACGTACACCACGCGCGAATTCTGATTACGACGCAGCAGGGCGTGTCCTACCGCATGCATCAGGTGCGTCTTGCCGAGGCCCGGGCCACCGTAGATCAGCAATGGGTTGTAGGCCACACCCGGCGACTCGGCGACCTGTTGTGCTGCCGCCCGGGCCTGGGAGTTGGATTTTCCCTGAATGAAGGATTCGAACGTGTAGCGGGGATCCAGCCGATTGCTCGTGATCAGCCGCTCGACGTCGGGCGTGTCGTCGCTGCTCGCCGAGCCATTGCCGCGGGACTCGGCGGCGGCCGTGACATCGACCTCGATGTCCTCTCCACCACTGGCGAGCCAGGCGCGCTGAATGCGCGCGCAGAAGTCGACACGGACGCGCTCCATCACCATTCGGTTGGGCGCAACCAGCACCAGTCGGTCACCTTCCCGCCGTGCTTGCAGAGGGCGAATCCAGGTGTTGAGTTCCGAAGTGCCCAACTCGGACTCGAGCCGCTGCACGCACTGGGCCCAACCGTGATCTTCCACCAGTGCCATGGGTCGGTTACGAGGTCGGATTGCGAAGCGGGGAGAGCCGCGAGTCTATACCTCGCAGGGGTACTTATCCACAGGAAAGAGATCGTACCCCGGCTTGTACGTGCCGTATTCCAGCCGCTACACTCCGCGCCCTTTTTTCCGCGCCGAGCTTCGACGATGAAACGCACCTACCAGCCACATGCGCTCCGTCGTAAGCGCACCCACGGTTTTCGCGCCCGCATGGCCACGGTCGGCGGCCGCAAGATCCTGGCCCGTCGCCGTGCCAAGGGCCGCGCCCGCCTGATCCCGTAGTCGATCGGCACCGGCTGCGGATCGTTTGACGGGTTTTCCGCGCTCGGTCCGCCTGCTCCGCCCTGCGGAGTTCAAGCGGGTCATTTCGGAAGGCCGCAAGCGACGGAGCAGTAGCTTTACCGTGTTCGAACACGCGGGAGAGGGTGAAGGCGCGAGATTCGGGATCACCGTTTCGCGCAAGACCATGCCCCGCTCGGTTGATCGCAATCGATTCAAGCGACTTGCCCGCGAAAGCTTTCGCGAGGCGCTGCCGCTGCCCCGCTGCGACGTCGTCATCATGGCCGCGAACAGTGCGCGTACCATCGACCGGCGCCAACTCGCCACCGAGCTGCGGGAGTACTGGAGACGTCTGCGCGAGCGATGGCCAGCCTCCTCATCTTCCTGATCCGCTGCTACCAGCGCGTTCTCAGCCCGTTCATCGGCAATCAATGCCGGTTCTACCCGACCTGCTCGCACTACGGTATCGAGGCGCTGCGCAAGCACGGAGCGCTGCGTGGTTCGTGGCTGACGCTGCGCCGGGTCACACGCTGTCATCCTCTCCATCCCGGCGGCATCGATCCGGTGCCTGATCGCCAGAACTAGAACGACTCGAGAAATGGAAAACCGCCGGTTCATGCTGATCGCGCTGCTCGCGGTCGTTGTGTTCTTCCTCTATCAGGCCTGGCAGGACGACTACGGTCCCCGAAGGCAAGCAAAGGCGCAGACTGCGTCCGTTCCGGCGACGGCACCGGCGTCTTCGGACCCCGTCGTCCAGATTCCGGACAATGCCCCGGTGACGGCAACCCCCGCGTCGGGCGACGTGCCTACCGCGATACCTGCGGCGGCCGTCGAGACCGCCGCCGGCACCGCGAGCGGACAGAAGATCAAGGTGATCACCGATGTCGTCGTCGCCCAGATCAGCCTTCAGGGTGGCGAAATTCGCCGGCTCGAACTGAATCACTATCCGATTTCGAAAAAGACGCCGGACGCCCCGCTGCCGTTCCTCAACGACAAGGATGGACAGTTCTTCATCTTCCAGTCGGGGCTCGCGGGAACGACGAAGCCGATTGCCAGCAGCGATACGACGTTCACGTCGACGCAATCGGAGTACCGGCTCGCCGAAGGCGCCAACCAGCTCGATGTCGTCCTCGATCACGTCGGCGAAGACGGCGTGACGGTGCGCAAGACGTATCGGTTCACACGCGGAAGCTATCGCATCGACCTGGAACAGAGCGTTGCCAACAACGGCGCAGCCGCGCTCACCGTAAGTCCGTATGCGCGGTTCGTACGCAACGAACACATCGTCGGCGACCTGCCGAAGTTCGTGGCGACATTCCTCGGCGTGGGTTTTTACGAGCGCAAGGACGACGGCAAGAAATTCCGCTTCGTGAAAACGAAGCTGGAGAAGCTCGACGAGAAGTCCTTCGAGAAGCGCCAGACCGGTGGCTGGATCGCGATGCTCGAGCATTACTTCGTGGCGGCGATCCTCCCGCCAGCCGACGCCGAAGGGGTCTACTCGGCGAAGCCCGGGAAGGACCACACCTTCAACGCCCAGTACGTGGCGACCGGAGTGAGTGTTGCGCCCGGCGCGACGCAGCGCTTCGCTACTTCGCTCTTTGCGGGTCCTCGCCTTCAGGACAGCGTCGTCATGATGGGCAACGACGGCAAGCTGGTGGAGCACGCGGGTCTCAACGACGTGACGCCGGGCCTCGAATACACGGTCGATTACGGAATCCTGACGCCGATCTGCGAGCCGTTGTTCTGGCTGCTCGCCAAATTCCACACGCTGACCGGCAACTGGGGCGTGGCGATCATCCTGCTCACGCTGCTCGTCAAAGCGCTGTTCTACAAGCTGTCGGAAGCGCAGTACCGATCGATGGCGAAGATGAAGAAATTCGCGCCGCGCATCCAGGACATCAAGGAGCGTTACGGCGACGATCGCGAGCGCATGTCGAAGGCGATGATGGATCTGTACAAGAAGGAAGGCTTCAACCCGCTCGCCGGTTGCTGGCCTTTGCTCGTGCAGTTCCCGGTGTTCATCGCCCTGTACTGGGTGTTGCTCGAGAGCGTCGAATTGCGACAGGCCGACTTCGCGCTGTGGATCAACGATCTTTCCGCGCCGGATCCTTTCTACGTGTTGCCGGTGCTGTTCGGCGTTACGTTCTTCATCCAGCAGAAGTGGTCGGGCTCGACCGCCACGATGGACCCGATGCAGCAGAAGATCATGAACGTGATGCCGATCATGATGACCGCGTTCTTCGCGTTCTTTCAGGCCGGCCTGGTTCTCTACTGGCTCGTCTCGAATCTGATCGGCATGGCGCAGCAGTGGCTGATCAATCGCAAGCTGAGCGGCGAAGGACTGGGCAAGGCCAAGCCTGCCTGACGTACCGACGATGAGCGATCGCAGCGCCGACACCATCGCTGCGATTGCAACGGCACCGGGCCGCGGGGCCGTCGGAATTCTGCGTCTCTCGGGACCTCGGGCATTCGGCATCGCAGAAAAAATCGGGGGTCCGCTTCCAGTACCGCGGACCGTGGCGCTCAGGGTCTTCCTCGATGCGCAAGGCGCGCGCTGCGACAGCGGATTGGTGATCTGCTTCGACGCTCCCCGGTCGTATACCGGTGAGGCGGTCGTCGAAATGCAGGGCCACGGAGGTCCTGCCGTACTAGAACTATTGCTCGGCGCAGCCTGCTCGCACGGTGCCCGTAGGGCGCGTCCCGGAGAATTCTCCGAGCGCGCCTTTCTCAACGGGCGCCTCGATCTCACCCAGGCGGAAGCCGTCGCCGATCTGATCGACGCATCGAGCCGCGCCGCGGTACTCGCCGCGCATCGGGCATTGGACGGCGAATTCTCTCAACGTGTTCAAGCCATCGCCGGACGCCTGCTGGATCTTCGAGTCTTCGTCGAGGGCGCCCTGGATTTCTCGGACGAGGACATCGACTGGTTGTCGGACACCCAGCTCGCCCAGGGCATGATGGAGACAGATCTCGAGGTCGCCCGGCTTCTTGCGCAGGCGGTGCAAGGTCGCAGGCTTCGAGAGGGAATGGTTGTCGCGATTGCCGGCCGGCCGAACGTCGGCAAATCGACTTTACTCAATCGTCTGGCACGCGCCGACGTCGCCATCGTCAGCGAAATTCCGGGTACGACGCGCGATGTGCTGCGTGAACAGCTGATCCTCGACGGGCTGCCGCTGACGGTGATCGATACGGCGGGCCTGCGCGAGACGCGAGACCCGGTCGAAGCCGAAGGGATTCGCCGCGCCTGGCAGACGTTCGAACGCGCCGAACTGGCCCTTTTCGTCACCGAGGACGCCGTCGGCCTGACGGATGTCGATCGCACACTGCTCGCGCGATTGCCCTCGACCGCGCGTCAGATTCTGGTGTTCAACAAGTGCGATCTCAGCGGCCTGGCGCCCGACGCTTTCGAGGTCGAAGGTCGAAAGGCCCTGCGCGTTTGCGCGGCGACGGGAGAGGGGCTGGACGCCTTGCGGACCGCCATTCGCGCGACGGCCGGCTTGGACGAACAGATCGAAGGGGTTTTCAGCGCTCGCGCCCGCCATTTGGACGCTTTGCGCTTGACGCAGCAGCATCTGCGGGCCGCCCGGGAACGACTGGGAAGCAGCGTCGCGGAGCTCGCCGCCGAGGAACTGCGCCTCGCGCACGACGCGCTGGGGACGATCACCGGTCGGACGACGACCGAGGATCTGCTCGGCGCCGTGTTCTCCCGTTTCTGCATCGGAAAATGACGAACGTCGAACTCTGTCGCATGCTGCCGCCATGAACGCCTCCCGCCCCGCCCGAATCGTGCTGCACCGGAAGTCACGAGAACTGGAAGTCGGGTACGAAGATGGGACGACCTACCGCCTGCCCGCCGAATACCTTCGTGTGCACTCGCCGTCGGCCGAGGTGCAGGGACACGGAAAGCCGATCCTCGTCGGCGGCAAGCGGAACGTCGGTATAACGGCCGTGCAGGCGGTAGGGCGTTACGCGGTGAAACTGGTCTTCGACGACGGCCATGATACGGGACTGTATTCCTGGGACGTGCTCGCCGATCTTGGACAGAACCACGCGCAATACTGGTCCAGCTACGAACAGCGCCTTGCCGACATGCGCATGTCCCGCGACAGCGACGTGGTTAAACTCGCCGCGCTGCAGCCCAAGAAATACACCCCCAAACCGCCGCCCTCATCGTGAGCGAAGACGCCAAGTCACAGGACAAACCGGGTCCGACCACGCACTTCGGATACCAGCAGGTGCCGGTCGGAGAGAAGCGCCAGCGGGTCGCCGGCGTGTTCGATTCGGTTGCGTCCAAGTACGACGTGATGAATGACTTGATGTCATTCGGTGTCCACCGGTTGTGGAAGCGTTTCGTCATCGATCTCGCCGGAGTGCGCGCGGGCGAGAAAGTTCTCGACGTCGCCGGTGGAACCGGTGACCTCTCACGTGAATTCTCCAAGCTCGTCGGACCGCGTGGTCTGGTCGTGCTGTCCGACATCAACGCAGCGATGCTCGGTGAAGGGCGCCGCCGTCTCGCCGACAACGGGGTCGTCGATCTGCCGATCGTACAGGCCAATGCCGAGACGCTGCCCTTCGCCGAAGGAAGCTTCGACTGCATCACGATCGGTTTCGGCCTGCGAAACGTCACCGACAAGGACAAGGCACTGCGCTCGATGTGTCGCGCGCTCAAACCCGGTGGACGACTGCTGGTACTCGAGTTCTCGAAGCCGACCAGCCAGACGCTGTCGCAAATCTACGATCAGTATTCGTTCAAGCTGCTGCCTCTGATGGGTCGTCTGGTCGCGAACGACGAAGCGAGCTATCGCTATTTGGCCGAATCCATCCGTATGCATCCGGATCAGCAGACGCTCAAGTCGATGATGGATGCCGCCGGCTTCGGGCGCACGCAGGTGTACAACCTCACCGGCGGCGTCGTGGCGGTACATCGGGGATTCCGGTTCGAATGAGCGCGCCGTCCGTGCTCTGCGCGGCTACCGAGATCGCGCTCAACCGGTATCTGCGTCTCGAGAATGCGGTGATCGAGGATTGCGCGCGTCTGTCGGGGCGCTATATGGAATTCGCGTTGCCTTCGGCGTCGCTGACGATGGCCATCGAATTCATTCCAACGGGTGTGCGCGTGATGCCGGAGTCGCCGGCTCCCGCGGATGTGCGCGTCAGCGGGACGCCATCGTTGTTGCTCGCTGCGCTTCGTTCGGGCAACGGGGCGGGCATCCCGGCCGGTCTCGATGTGCAGGGCGATGTCGAGCTGCTCGGCGAGTTCCGAGCAATGGTGTCACGTATCGGCTTCGATCCCGAAGAGTGGCTGGCACCGATGCTGGGAGGCGTCGCCGCTCACCGCGTCGCGGGCGGGCTCCGGCGCATTTTCGACTGGACGCGAGGCAACACGCGGCGAATGGCCGACCATGGTGCCGAATACCTGCGCGAAGAGACCTACGATCTGGCGCGAGGTCGCGACGTCGGCGAGTGGATGGACGAGGTCGAGGATGCGCGCGATGCGCTTGATCGCATCGAGGCACGGCTGCGGCGTCTCGAAAGCGGCGGCAAGCCGGCGTGATGGGTCGCGTCGGCCGCCTGTGGCATATCCATCGCGTCGTTACGCGATATGGGCTGCGCGAGTTTCTCGACGGCAAGTCACGCGGCACCGTGCACAAAGGCGTGCGCCTTCGCGAGGCGCTCGAGCAGCTCGGCCCCGTCTTCATCAAGTTCGGCCAGGCCTTGTCGACGCGACCGGACATCCTTCCGCCGGAGATCGCGTTCGAACTGTCGAAGCTGCAGGACCGCGTGCCGCCCTTCCCCGGTGATCAGGCACGGCGCATCACCGAAGAGGCTTTGGGCAAGAAGATCGACGAGCTGTTCTCCGACTTCGACGAAACGCCGTTGGCGTCTGCGTCGATCGCCCAGGTCCACACGGCGCGGTTGAAGCCGGACGCACCGAACGATCCTGGCTTCGCGGTCGTCGTCAAGGTGCTGCGGCCGGGTGTCGAGGCATCGATCCGAAAAGACATCGAGCTGCTGCATACGCTGGCGGCGCTGGTGGAGACACTGCACCCCGAGGGTCATCGGCTGAGGCCGAAGGCGATTGTCGAAGAATACGAGAAGACTATTCTCGACGAACTGGATCTGATGCGCGAAGGCGCCAATTGCATGCAGCTGCGACGCAACTGGCTGGGCTCGCCGCTGATCTATCACCCGCTCGTCTTTTTCGATTTCACGCGGCCCAACGTTCTGGTGATGGAACGTCTCAACGGCATCTCGATCCGCGAACTCGATCGTCTGCGCGAGATGGGCGTCAGCTTCCAGGTGCTCGCGGAACGCGGCGTCGAGATCTTCTTCAAGCAGGTCTTCCGCGACAATTTCTTCCACGCGGACATGCATCCCGGCAACATTCTGGTCGACGCGTCGAATCCGGCCGTCCCCGGATATCTGGCGGTGGACTTCGGCATCGTCGGCACGCTGACGCCGGGCGATCAGCGCTATCTGGCCGAGAACTTCCTCGCGTTCTTCAACCGCGATTACCGGCGCGTCGCCGAATTGCACCTGGAGAGCGAGTGGATTCCGGCCGGAACGCGCGTCGAGGAATTCGAGTCCGCGATCCGTACCGTGTGCGAGCCGATCTTCGGGCGGCCGATCAAGGACATCTCGTTCGGGTTCTTCCTGCTTCGGCTGTTCCAGGTGGCTCGTCGCTTCAAGTACCAGGTGCAGCCGCAGCTGGTGCTGTTGCAGAAGACGCTGCTGCAGGTCGAAGGACTCGGACGACAGCTCTACCCGGACCTGGATCTTTGGAAGACCGCGAAGCCGATCATGGAAGAGTGGATGCGCAATCGGCTGGGCCCTTCCGCAATGATGGCGCGCGTACGACGCGAGGGTCCGCACATCGCCGAGATGCTGCCGGAATTGGCGAGTCAGGCCATCAAGAGCCTCGAGCGTGGCGAGGGCCTGGGCATCGGAAAGAAATCACTCGATGCGATGCACGCGGAGATGCGTCTCAACGCCCGTCGGCAGCGACTGGTAACGGTCGGAAGCGCGCTGGTGGTCGCCGCAGCGATCCTCGCCGTGATCGGATCGCCCGCGCTCGGGCGATGGTTCGGCGTCCCGGGCGTGGCTTGGCTGCTGGGTGCGAGCGGCGCCTGGATCGCCTGGCGCGGCTTGCGCGAGCCGCGCTGACGAAGGACGACGAAGGGTTCGACTCTTACGAACCCTTCGCCCGGTTGTTGACGATGGTCAGGCCTTTGAGCAGGTTCAGCGCCTCGTACAGCGTGTAGTCGGTCTCGGCGAGCTTCTGCTCTTCTGCTTCGATCTTCTTACGCGCCTCTTCGGCGTCCTTGTCGGCCTGAACCTTTTCCTTCTCGTTGACGAGGCTGCCCTTGAGGTCGGCTTCCTTGATCGGATCGAAGCCCTCGGCGCCCTCGGGCTTGGCGACTTTCAGCGGCTTGACGGCAATGTCGGGAACGATGCCGTCACCCTGGATCGAGCGGCCTGACGGCGTGTAATAGCGCGCCGTCGTCAGCTTGATTGCCGCTTCGCTCTGCAGCGGCATGATCGTCTGCACCGAACCCTTGCCGAAGGTCTTGTCGCCCATGAGCACTGCGCGCTTCTGGTCCTGTAGCGCGCCGGCCACGATTTCCGATGCCGACGCCGAACCCGAATTGACCATCACGACGATCGGATTGCCGTCGAGCTCGTCGCCGGGCGTGGCGCCGAACTCGCGATTGCCGTCCGCATCGCGCCCCTTGATGCTGACGATGGTTCCGCGCTCGATGAACGCGTCGCTGACCTTCACCGCCGCGTCGAGGACACCGCCGGGGTTGTTGCGCAGGTCCAGCACCACGCCACGAAGCTGCCCCCCCGCTTCTTTCTTGAGTTTCTTGAGCTCACGGTCCAGCGATCCGCTGGTTTCGGTCGTGAAGCTGGAGATACGCAGGTAACCCAGGCCGGGCTCCAGCATGCGGCCGCGCACGCTGGCGACGTTGATGACCGCGCGCTCCATCGGGACGGTCAGTGGCCCTGCGAGGCCTTCTCGCACGACCGTCAGTACGATCTTGCTGCCGGGCTCGCCGCGCATCTTCTGCACCGCTTCGCTCAGCTCCAGGCCCTTGGTGGGGGTATCGTCGATCTTCACGATCAGGTCGCCCGGCTGCATGCCAGCCTTGGCGGCCGGCGTGTCGTCGATTGGTGAGACGACACGGACGAAGCCGTTCTGCATCTGCACCTCGATGCCCAGCCCGCCGAACTTGCCGGACGTGGCGATGTTCATTTCCTTGAACTCGTCCTTGTCCAGGTAGGCCGAGTGGGGGTCCAGGCCGGTGAGCATCCCGCGGACCGCGTTCTCCAGCAGCACCTTGTCCTCGACCGGCTCCACGTAGTCGGCCTTCACGCGGTTCAGGATTTCGACGAACGTCTGCAAGTCCTTGAACGGCAGAGGTTCAGCAGCCGACTTGTCCTTGGTGGCGAAGACGCCGTCCGCCATCGTGATGCAGATGCCGATGAGGACACCGGCGGTCAGGGCCAGCGGAGTGCGGAAGCGGGTGGACATGGTGCTGCGGACTCCAGAAAGGCCGAAAAATGAAGGTCAAAACGACGATAGCACAGACCCTTCGGACCGACGCCGGTTCGTCTGCGGCTTCATCCGGCGCCCGGCCTTTCCGGTCCGGCTCACTTTTCAGACACGCCCCAGCGGCGTCGCCGCTAGGGACTATTCCCATACTCGGCCGTACCTTTTCGCACGTCCGGCCTTCGCGCCGCTAAACACGAGTTGTTCGATGCCTAACGTAGAACCGCTTCCCCCGTCCTCCCCCACGCCGCCGCGCCAGACGCTCACCGCCGAGCACTGGGCCGAGGCCGCACTCGATGTGATCGCCAGTGGCGGTATCGAAGCTGTGGCGGTCGAACCCCTTGCCCGCACGTTGACCGTCACCAAGGGCAGCTTCTACTGGCACTACACGAACCGCGATGCGCTGGTGACCCGCGCGCTGGAAGTATGGGAACGCCAGGAGACCGTCGACATGATCGCGCGCGCCGAGCAGGAACCTTCGCCGCGCGAGCGCATCCACACCTTCTTCCGGTCCGCCGCGAATACCGATGCACGCTCGGAGCGCATCCTCCTGGCGCTCTCGGGCTCCAAGCACGAGGCGGCGCGAGCCTGCGTGCAACGTGTGACCGAGGCCTGGCGGGCTTACATCGAGACCTGTTACCGCGGGTTGGGGATGGAGCCGGCGCAGGCGCGCAACTGGGCGACGTTCGCTTACTCGACGTTCATGGGCACGGTGCGGATGCGCCGCGACAATCCGGACGCGCTGCCGAGCGGCCCGCAGTTCAACGATTACCTCCGATTCCTGATTCGCTCGCTGATTCCCGGACAGTCGGGCGCGGAGCCGAACGCGGTGGTCGTGCCCTTGCGCAAGACCGGAACCTGATCCACGGGCGCGTATGCGCCGAAGCTGCAAAAGAAACGCCCCCACATCGCTCGAATGTGGGGGCGTTTCGCGTTGCGGCTCCGCTCGCCGCCGAGGCCGCATCTGCGGCCCGCGCGATCAGACCATCTTCATCAGCAGGTTGATGATCTTCTGTGTCCAGCTCTTGTGCGGCAGGAAGAACATCCGGGCCAGCATGACGCGTGTACGCACCACCGCGCGCTCGTGCGAGAACGCCCGAAAGCCGTATTCGCCATGCGCATTGCCGATGCCGGAATTGTTCACGCCGCCGAACGGCAGGTTGCCATGCAGGAACTGCACGACCGCGTGATTGATGCAGGCGCCGCCCGAGCTGGTGCGTTTCATGACGGCGTCGATGTTCGATTCCGAGCGGCTCCACACGTACAACGCCAGCGGTTTCTGCATCGCGTTGATCTCCCCGATGACCTGGTCGAGATTCGTGAACGGAATGATCGGCAGCAGCGGCCCGAAGATCTCCTCGTCCATGATCTTGGCGTCGCGCGGGATGTCCGTCAGCAGCGTGGGTGCAACGAAGCAGTCCTTGACGTCCACCGTGTCTCCCGTGAGCACCTTGGCACCCTTGGCCTTGGCGTCTTCGAGCAGGGCGTTCACGCGCTGCGCATGGCGTTCGTTGACGATGCGGGCCAGTACCGGCGAGCGCTGTGCCGCAGCCCCTTCACCATAGGCGTTGGCGATGTACTCCTTGACCAGGCGGACGAACTCGTCCTTGACGGCGGAGTGAACGTAGACGTGATCCGGCGCGATGCAGGTCTGGCCGTTGTTCGTGTACTTCGCCCAGGCCACGGTCTTGGCGGCCAGCGGAAGGTCGGCCGTCTCGTCGATGATCGTCGGAGACTTGCCGCCGAGTTCCAGCGTGACGCTGGTCAGGTGCTTGGCCGCCGCCGCCATCACGACCTTGCCGATCGCCGGCGAACCGGTGAAGAAGATGTGATCGAAAGGCAGCGAGAGCAGCGTGGTCGACACGTTCGCGTCGCCTTCGAAGATCGCGACCTCGTCTTCGTTGAAGATTTCGCGCGTGATCTTGACCATCACGGCCGACAGATTCGGCGTCATCTCCGACGGCTTGAGAATCGCCGTGTTGCCGGCCGCGATGCAGGACACGAGCGGGCCGAAGGTCAGGTTCACCGGGTAGTTCCACGGCGAGATGATCAGGCAGCGGCCCTTGGGCTCGTACTGCACGTAGCCCTTGGTGCCGAACATCATCTGCGTCGGCATGACGCCCTTGGGCTTCATCCATCGCTTCAGGTGGCGTCGTGCGTCGTTCGCCTCCATGACGATCGGCAGGATCTCGGTGAGATCCACCTCGGCAGCCGGCTTGCGGAAATCCTTCAGCGCCGCGGCGCGGATTTCTTCACGATGAGCGAGCAGCGCATCGCGCAGCCGCGTGATCTTGGCGAGGCGCTCCTCGCGCGACGACGTGCGAAGGCGCAGCGCGGTATCGCGTTGACGCTCGAACACGCGACGGATATCGAGTTCGCTGGCATTGCCGGAATTCAGCGCAGAAGGCAGGAAGGACACGGCGGTATTCATTTCTCGGTATCTCCTCGGTGTAACTAAACAAGTGTTCGAGTATAGGCGTACGGCCGCGGAAAACCGCTTGGCCGAGGCGTCAGTACGCCAACGACTTCAGCAGTTCGGCGTGCAGGGCCGGAACCGCTGCGAGCATGCTGGTGGTCTCGAGGCCGATCAGACCGCCCCGCAGGTCGGTGACGATGCCGCCGGCCTCGCGGACGATCACGGTCAGGGCAGCGATGTCGAGGATGTTCACGTCCGACTCGACGATGGCGTCGACCTTGCCGCTGGCCAGCAAGTGGTAGTGCAGGAAATCGCCATAACCGCGGATGCGGTGCAATTTCGGAATCAGCTCGCCGAGTCGTGCCCAGGCCGGCGAAGCCGCGAGCCGCGCCAGATTGCCGGTCGACAGCGTGGCCGCGGACAGCTTGGCCGTGTTCGAACTGCGAACCGGCTGGCCGTCCAGGTGAGCCCCCTTGCCCTTTTCCGCCCAGGCCAGTTCGCCGCGTCCGCCGTTCCAGCACGGGGCACTCGACACGCCGAGCACCAGATCGCCGCGATGCATCAACGCGATCTGGACCGAAAAAATCGGATAGCCGCGCACGAACGCCTTGGTCCCGTCGATCGGGTCGACCAGCCACAGGTACTCCGCGTCCATCGCCGAGCGCCCGGTCTCCTCGCCGTAGAAGCCATGGTCGGGGAAGCGGGCGGACAACAGGCTGCGGATCGCTTTCTCGGCAGCAACGTCGACCTCGGTCACCGGGCTGGCGTCTGCCTTGTAATCCACTGCGAAATTGCCGCGATAAGCCTTGCGGATGATCTCGCCCGCGGCCTGGGCGGCATCGAGGGCAGCTTGCAGGTGCGGGCTGTGAGGCATGTCGTCGGCAACGAAAGGCAAACGGGCGCGCATCGTAGTCCCGCCGCGCGGCACGCGGAAGCGAGCCGGGGCCCACGGACCAATCGCCGAATACAATGCCGTCATGGACAAGATCTTCATCCGCGGCCTCAAGGTCGAGACCATCATCGGAATCTAC
>CAZXXM010000024.1:4749-15493 GCA_964644715.1 uncultured Salinisphaerales bacterium | reverse complement strand
CTACGCAGGCCGCTGCTCGATGAGGAGATCGCCCCGCGCGATCAGAAATCGACGCTCGCCGTCACCACCAGGCTGCGCGGTGCGCCGGCGACCAGATAACCGTTCTCCGGGAAGCCGCCCGAGGACGCCCAGTAGTCGCGGTCGAAGACGTTGTCGATGCGGCCGCGCAGCGTGACCGGCAGCGAGCCGTAGTCGAACAGGTAACGCATGCCCATATCGAGTCGCGTCCACGAATCGACCTCGAGCGTGTTGCCGGAGTCCGCGTAGTTCTTGCCGGTGTGGACGACGCGCGCATCGACGGCGAATCCAGGAATGCCCGACACGTCGCACTCGGCGCCGAAGCTCGCCTGGAACTTGGGAACGCCGATCACCTGGTTGCCCTCGCTCGCGGTGTTGGTCTTGCGCTGCTCGGTATCGAGCCAGGTCAGACCGCCCAGTACGCGCATGCCCTGCGTCAGCACGCCGTAGCTATTGAGTTCCAGGCCCTGATGGCGGTCTTCACCTTGCGAGGTGAAGGTGTTGGTGTCGTCGAGGATCGCGCGCGGCTTGTCGGTGGAGAACACAGCGCCCGAGAGTCCCAGGCGCTTGGTCTCGTACTTGACGCCGACTTCCTTCTGCTTGGTGACGTAGGGCTTGAGGCGGTTGCCGCCATTGGTCACCGGGATCGCAGGATCGCTGCCCGGCACCGCGATCGGCGCCGTCTCGCCCTGCGTGAGTCCTTCGACGTAGTTGGCGTACACCGACATCTGCGGCGTCAGCTTGAACACGACGCCGCCGACCGGGCTCAAGCGGCTCTTGTCGTACGCGGTGCCGACCTTCTCGGCGGTGCCGTAGGCGTAGTCGGTGATCTTCAGGTTCTGGTGGCGCGCACCCACCGTCACCAGCAGGCGGTCGTCGATCAGGGCCAGCGTGTCGCCGAACGCCACGCTGTCGAGCTTCGTGACGCCGGTCTTCTTTGGATCGGAGAGCGTGCCGCCCTGGAACAGGGACGGGACGCCGACATAGGCCGGCTCGTCGTACGACGTCGGGTTGTAGAGGTTGGTCGCGAGCTGGTTGAAGAAGTCCCAGATGTAGGCATTGCGCCGCTCGAGCCGGAACGAGGACGCCGCGATGACCCACTCGTGGCTGATCGGGCCGGTCTGCAGCTTGCCGCGCAGGCCGACTTCGCCGGTATCCACTTCGTCCTCGCGCGTGTTGTCGAAGCGCGAGGTGTAGCCATCGCCCGTGTCCCCGTTGGTGACGGACAGGTTGGCCAGCGAGTTGGATTCGCTGCTCCGGCGCAGGCCGTAGGCGCCCCAGACGGTGGCGGCGGGACCCAGGTCGTACTCGCCGCGGAACGTGCCGAACAGGTCGCGCTCGTAGGAGTACGACCAGGGCTGCGAGAAGTTGGAGCTCGAGTCCGGCGCGCGCGGCACGCGGGTTACACCCTGCAGCGAGACGTTGGGGCGGGTCTCCTGGAGCTGGTTGTCCTGCCAGCCGATATCGGCGGAAAGGCGCGCGTTGTCGCTGCGCCAGTCGGCGCCCAGCGACACCAGGCCAAGCTTGGCGCCCTCGTCGTCAACCGCGGTGTCGCCGTCGCGGTAGGCGGCGTTCAGGCGCAGGCCGGTGCTGCCGTCCTTGCCGAAGCGACGGGCGACGTCGATCGCGGTGCTGCCGAACAGGCCACTGCCGGCGCCGACGGTCAGACGTGTCAGCGGCTCGTTGGGTGCGCGCTTGGGCAGCAGGTTGATCGCGCCGCCCAGACCGCCGCCGCCCGGATTCGCGCCGGTCAGGAACGCCGAGGCACCGCGCAGCACTTCGACGCGCTCGAACAGTTCGGTCGCGATGTACTGGCGCGGCAGCAGGCTGTAGAGGCCGTTGTAGGCGACATCGTCGGAACCCAGGATGAAACCGCGGATGAAGTACGACTCCTGGAAGTTGCCGAAGCCGCGGGCGACGCGGACCGTCGGGTCGTTCTGCAGCACGTCGCCGACGCTCTTGGCCTGGCGGTCCTGGATCAGCTCGTTGGTGTAGCTGGTGATCGAGAACGGCGTGTCGAGGTGATCGTGCGTGCCGAGAATGCCGGCGCGGCCGCCGGTCGCGACCTGGCCACCCGCGAAGGGTTTGGCGAGACCGCCGGCCGAGGCGTCGGCGCTGGCATTGACGACGATGGTGTCAACCTCGTCGTTGGCCTGCGCCGTCGTGGCGGCCTTCTTCTCATCGGCGGCCGTCGCTTCGCCGGTGACGGTCTGCGCCAGGGCACTGGAGCCGATCGTCGTGGCGATCGCAAGAGCGAACAGGGAGAGCCGGAACGCGGAGGAGGAGGCGAGGGTCATGGGCAGGATCGGGATCGGCCAGGAGCGGCCGTTCGAGGCTCGCATCCTATATGCGAAATACTCGCATTTGCGAATTTCTCGCAATGCCGGGAGGCCAGGGCTTCCGCCGAGCCCGTCCGCGAGAGGAACGGGCTCCGTCGCGCTCTTCGCACCTGCCGGTCAGAATCGCTGCCATGTCGACGCCTTCATCCGAATCCGCCCCCGTCACCGGTCTGCGCGAGCGCCTCCGCTCGGGCACGCACGATCTCCATACCCGGGCCGAGCGCAGCCGCGCGATGCGCGCGCTGATCAAGGGCGAAATGACGCGGGACGGCTACGCGGCATTGCTGCGGAATCTGCATGCGATCTACGCCGTGCTCGAACCGGCGCTGGACGCGCATCGGCGGCACCCGATGCTCGCGCCGATCCACGACGAGCGCCTGTACCGGCGCGAGGCCCTGGAAGCCGATCTCGAGACGCTGCGCGGCAAGGCGGGGTTTCGGGACCTGGCGCTCGTTCCATCTGCACGCGAATACGTCGATCGTCTGAACGCGCTGGACGCGAGGACCCCCGAGCTGCTGGCGGCGCACGCTTACGTTCGCTATCTCGGCGATCTGAGCGGGGGGCAGGTGCTGCTCGAACGCGTGGCCCGGATGCTGCGGCTCGAAGGCGGCGAGGGCACGCGCTTCTATCGGTTCGGCGAACCCGGCGCGAAGACCTTGGCGAAGAACTTCCGCGAAGGATTGACGGCCTTGCCGGCGAGCCCTGCTGACGTCGACCGGCTCGTCGACGAGGCGCGGCTGTCGTTCTCGCTGCACACGCGGATGTTCGACGAGCTCGCGCCCGCCTGAGTTCGGGATTCGCTAGGGCTCGAGGCTTGTCCGCTTCGCGTCCCACAGCAGGCGCTGACCGTCGCGATCCAGGCAGGGGTCGAGACGCGACAGGAACTCCGAGCCGACCAGTCCATCGATGCCCCACTCGGGATCGAAGGACTGCGCCATCGAGGACACCGGCACCTTGTGCAGTGTCAGGCCCGGCGCCACTTCGACGGCATCGGCGACGCCGCTGAGAATCACGAAGCGCTGACCGCTGCCGCTCCTGCCTTCGCGCATCTTCAGATCCGGATACCGGCTGCGCAGCAGCTCTTCGTCGGCGAAAGACGGGAACAGCTGCACCCCGCCGTTGTTGCCGCTGTCCACGGCGAGCGTCGCGAAGCGTCCGTCCACGCCGACCCGGATCACCGGCAGCCCGTGGCGAAGCTGCATCGGCACGGCCGTGAGCTCCGCGCCGTCGAAGTCCGCGCGCTTCCAGCGCTGCATCGTCTGCCTCCGGTAGTCGACGCAGACCACGGCATCCTGCATCAGCGGCGCGCCGAGAAAGCCGGCGATCGGTGCTTCGCCGTCGCCGCGAGCCGTGACCTCGTCGGGAATGTCGAGGATCGCGTAGGTCTGGTTGCGCAGGACCGCGTCGCCGACGCGCACGCTCGGGATCGTCGTCAGCTTGGCGGCGTTGGGCGTGCCGCTGGCATCGTGAAGATCGACCTCGCCGGTGGTCTTCAGGTGCAAGCGCTGCGCCGCATCGGCCGAGACGATGTTTCCGTCCGACAGGCCGCTGTCGAAGATGAAGGGCAGGGGCTGGCCTTTCTCGAGCTCCACCTGCACGACGATGTTGCCTTCGTGGAGCTGGAACGGAATCGTGGCCGGCGCCGAGGGCGTCGGCGCCGATGCAACGGACAGCGTCGCCAGCAGTCCGATCAGGAGCGCGGCACGGGGAAGAGCGTTCATGCCGGCAACTGTCGCATGCAACGCGCCCGGGCGCGACGGAACCAGCGGCGTCGCGCCGGCGCCGTCGTCCGATGCCCGGGCTCTCAGCGGATCGAGAAGCCTTCGTAGCCCTTGTCCGCGATCTCGTTGCAGAGCTTGCGGTAGGTGCCGAAGCCGCCGATGTACGGCAGGAACACGCGCGGCTTACCCGGAATGTTCGCGCCCATGTACCAGGAGTCGGTCTGCGGAAACAGCGTCGCGTCGGCGAGTTCCTTGACGTGCCGGCCCCAGTCCTCCTCGGCCGACTTCGTGGGTTCGATCGTCGCGGCACCCTGCTTCTCGATGTGCGAGATCGCGCCGCAGATCCATTCCACGTGCTGCTCGATCGACGTGGGCATGTTGCCCAGCACGGACGGCGAACCCGGTCCGGTGATCATGAACATGTTCGGGAAGCCGGTGGTCGCGACGCCGAGATAGGTCAGCGGCCCCTGCGCCCACTTGTCCTCGAGCTTCTGACCGCCGCGTCCGCGAATGCCGATGCGCGTCAGCGGCCCGGTCATCGCATCGAAGCCGGTGGCGAAGACGATGGCGTCGAGTGCGTAGGTCTTGTCCTTCGTGCGGATACCCTCGGCCACGATCGCTTCGATCGGGTTCTCGCGCAGATCGACGAGGTCGACGTTGTCGCGGTTGTAGGTCTCGAAGTAGTTCTGGTCCAGCGGCAGCCGCTTGGTGCCGATCGGGTAGCCCTTCGGGATCAGCTTCTTCGCAACGTCCGGATTCTTGACGATGCTGCGGATCTTGTCGCGCACGAAATCGGCGGCCAGCTCGTTGGCGTTGCGATCGGCGAGAAGGTCCTTGTAGCTGCCGAACATCCACTCGAAACCGCCTTTCTCCCAGTCGGCCTCGAACTGCTTCTGTCGTTCTTCCGCAGAGACCTTCAGCGCTTCCGCATCACGGAAATCGTAGGGCTGGCCGATGTTGGCCCAGCGGCAGGTCTCGCGGATCTGGCCGATGTCGCGCTTGAGCTCTGCGATGCGCTCCTCCGACAGCGGAGCATTGCGCGCCGGCACGCTGAAGTTCGGCGTACGCTGGAACACCGTCAGGTGCTTCGCCTGCTTGGCGATGATGGGAATGGACTGGATCCCCGACGAACCGGTGCCGATCACGCCCACGGTCTTGCCGCTGAAGTCCACGCCCTCGTGCGGCCACTGGCCCGTGTGGTACCACTTGCCCTTGAACTGATCGAGGCCGTCGATCTTCGGGACCTGCGCCGCCGACAGGCAGCCCACCGCCGTGATCAGATACTTGGCCTTCACCGTCTCGCCGCGGCTGGTCTCCACGATCCAGCGCTCGCTGGCTTCGTCGTAGCGGGCGCCGCTGACGCGCGTATCGAAGTCGAATTCCGATTTCAGCTCGAAGCGATCGGCCACGTGTTCGAGATAGCGCAAGATCTCCGGCTGCTCCGGGAAGCGGCAGCTCCAGGTCCACTCCTGTTCGAGTTCCTTGGAGAACGTGAACGAGTACACCCAGCTCTCGGAATCCGAGCTCGCGCCCGGGTAGCGGTTCCAGTACCAGGTACCGCCGACACCGCCGCCCTGCTCGAAGGCGCGGTAGGACAGGCCCATCTCTCGCAGCCGGTACACCGTGTAGAGGCCTGCGAATCCCGCTCCGATCACCACTGCATCCACGAACCCGGCTCTGGCGGCCTTGCTCATCTGACTGGCAGGCATCGATGTCGCTCCTTCCATCTCGCTAAGTTGTCCTACAATTTTAGGCGAGCAAGGCGACGAAGTAGGCCCCAAGAGATAGAGGGTAGCCCCCTAGTTTCACGTAGCCCGGACGCAGTCCGGGGTTACCCTCGATCTGCGAACGCAACCCCGGACCGCGTCCGGGCTGCGTTCGGCCAAGACGCCTTACGCGGCTGGCGCCTCCACGGCCTCGAACAACTCCAGCCAACGCCCACCCGGCTCGTCGTCGTACACATCCCACCAACGCATGCCGGGGTTCGTGACCTGCCTGAAGAAGTATCCCGTAATCCCGTCGTAGCGGCTGTACGCGCTGCTCTCGTAGATCAGCAGTTCGCCCTCGGCGAAGCGGTCGCGCAGCGCGGTGAACGAGCGACGGACGCGGTAGTGATGGCCGACTTTGAAGTAGGGTCCGCTCATGGAGATGTCTCGTGTGGACGAAGGGCCGATCGTTCCGAATGAAGCCGGCTCTGAGTCGCTTGAGCTGGTCCCCATTCAACGTTTCCTTGTCGACGTTCACCGTCCCCGCGCGACGCGGAACCCGACGGTCATCTGCTGCATGTTCGCGGGCATTCCCGAGCGCAGCGTCGGCCGCAGGTCGTACGACCGGCTGCTCCATCCGCCTCCGCGCACGACGCGATCCGTGCAGGCGGGTTCGGTCCAGGCCGAGCCATCGGTCGGGGCTCCGTTGTAATCGGGGTGCCAGCAGTCCTCCACCCATTCCCATACGTTGCCCCGCAGATCTTCGATACCGAAGCCGTTGGGGCGTCGCCCTCCGACCGGCAAGGTTGTGTCCGCTGGATCGCCGCATCCGCTCCAGCACACGGCGGATCCCGGCAACAGGTTCTCGCGCCCGAGCATTTCCGCGGTGTCGGCGGAACGTATGGCGTACTCCCATTCGGCTTCGGTGGGCAGACGGTAGGTCCTGCCGGAGCGGGCACTGAGCCACCGGACGTAGCGCTGCGCATCCTCCCAGCTCACGTTGATGACGGGGCGCAGGCCGCGACCCCAGCCTTCGTCGGAGATTCCGTCAGGACAGGCGCCATCCGCCGCGCAGGCATCCCATTGCGCGAAGGTCACTTCGTGGCGGGAGAGGGCAAACGCGCCGATCGCGACCGTGCGCGAAGGCGTCTCTTCGGGTTCGCTCATGCCGGCGTCGACGCCCATGACGAACGACCCGGCCTTAAGCGGCATCATCTCCGGACATCCTTCGCAGTCGACGGCTGGCTCCGGGGCTTCCGCCGCGAGCCACGCGATGGCGCCGATCCCGAGCAACAAGATCCACGCCCTCATCGCGGTGCGGTCAAGCGGCCGGCTCATGCTCGCAATATCCGTTGTCCAGGGGCTGCTGGAGAAGGACAAAGACAGAAAAAGAAACCAGGCTCGACTTAGTCGAAAAGTCGAGCATCGAAATCATTCGAACCAAGCCCTTGGTCGTAGAGCAAGACCCGCACTCGAGGAGCTGAAGACGCCGGGCTTCGATTGCCCTTGAAGAAACCATGGCTACTCCGCTTTAGTGCCTGCCTCGCCGGTCGGCGCTTTGACCACCGGCGGATCCGCGGTCTCGGCGATGGCCATGCTGCGATCCAGGAGGATCTGTCCCACGGCTGCCAGGTAGGCGCGGGGATTCTCTCCATCTTTCTCGAGGAAGTCGTACCCCGTTCTTTCCAGCAGCGCTGCGGCGGTGCGATTGGCCTGCCATTTTCTCTGGAAGTCTCCGCTCGTCGAGATGGTGATCAGCAGCGCGGCCATCACCGACAGCGTCGCAGCGATGTCCTTCTTCGCTTTTTCGTTCTGAAGGAAGGTTTCGAACTTCAAGACCAAAGCGGCCAACGCGCTCAGCACAGCGGCAGCAAACGTGAAACCCCAGGAGACGCCGCTCCATCTCGACGCGCTCGATCTCGTTTCCAGATAACTCTCCCAGATGATGCGTGCGACGAGCGACTCGTCCGTCGCTTGTTTGTCGATCAGCGGCTTCAGCGCAACTCCGAGCGCATCGTCCAGGAGCAGCGTCTCCCGGTAATACCACCAGGCGACGACCGCGATGCAGCCAATCAGCAGAATCGCCAGTCCCTTGCGTACTGACTTCCCGCGCCTCACTCGATCGTTCGTGCACATCGGTCTCTCCCCGTAACCAGACATCCATCCAGAACGTTTTCTCGCAGCTCCCTGAAAATCCTGTCGTCATCCGTTGCGCGCGGCCTCGATGAATCGACTATAGCAACGCGCCCCGGACGCGAACCGCCCCTTTCGTAGCCATGACGAAGTCCGGGGTTCCGTCATTGCAAGCCGCCACGTCGTTGCGCACAGATCGCCAGTGAAGCTGCGCAGCAACGCCGTAGGAGTTGATCAGGCAACGCCAGGATGCTGAGCGTTGTGCGGCGAGCTGGCGTCGTTGAGCAGAGCGCGAACGTTCGACGGGCCTGAGCTGTGCGAGGAACAGCGTATCGGCCGTTCCCGGGCTGCCTGCCAAATCTTCAAAGCTCGATGCCGAGCGTGAGCCGGACCTGCCGCTGTTCGACCGGGTGTACGTGGAAATCCGCCACCCCTTCCGCCGGCTCACCCGGCAGCCGCGACTCATAGAAATAGGTGATGTCGTTGTCATCGCTGTCGAAGAGATTCAGCACCTGCAGGTTCGCCGTGTAGCGATCGAACAGCCGGTAGCCGATCTGGGCGTTCACTACGGTGGTCGGCTTGGAACGGGCGGAGTCGTCTTCGATCAACGGACCTCGTCCCAGGCGGCGCAAGCGAATGCCAGCACTCCAGCCCCGCGTCTCAGGGACGGTCACACCTACCGCGACGACGTCTTCGATTGAATTCGGAACCCGGTTCCCCGCATCCGAGTCGAGGCGTGCGCGGGCGTAGGCATAGTCGGCGTCCACCACCAGCCATTGCAGCGGCGACCAGTACATCGACACCTCGACACCGTGGCGCCGGCTGGCGCCGCTGGCCTCGCTGCCGCCGGCGTCGCCGACGAACACCAACTCGGAATCGAAGTTCAGCTTCCACAGCGAGACCGACAGCTTGAGCGGGTCCGTCAAGGCGCTGGTCAGACCCAGTTCGCCGCCACGGGCCTTCACCAGCGGATCGACGCGCTGCTGCGGCGTGACGCCATCCAGAGGATCCACCCGGATGGTCGTACCCCTCGCATCGTTGCTGTGGAATCCCTCGCCGTAGTTGGCGAACAGGAGCGTGTGCCGGAACGGTCCGAACACCAGCGCCAGCTTCGGACTGACGATGTGGTCGTCCTGCTTGCCCGAGTTCTGGTCCAGGTTGCTGCCCACGTCGAAGCGGTAGCCGTCAGCGCGCAGGCCCGCCTGTGAGCGGAACCAGGGCGCCCAGCGCTGCGAAAGGCTCACGTACAGGCCGGCGCTGCTCTCCTGGACACGGTCGGATCGCACGATCCCGTCGTCGAAGAGTCCGCCTCCCGCGCGACGCCGTTCCTGCGTCAGCCGCAGGGCGACCGCATCGATGTCGTCGTGGCGAACCTGCAGACCGGCTTCCAGCTCGGATGGCACCGAGGAGGGCAGGCGCCACGCGCGACTCGTGTTGAGGCCGTACACCCAGCGATCGTCGAACTGGTTGAACTGGTCATCCGGTTGCTGGTCCGCCAGCGTCGGCGTACCGGGATCGGAGTCGTCCGGATCCATGAGGAAGTAGGTGAAGTTTGAGTAGAGCTGCATGCGGTATTTCAGCGCGTAGGCCTGCGCGCGCCAGTGGGCGCTGCCGTCCGCCACGGTGCCCCGCCACTCGGCGTTGGCGCTGTAGCGCTCCACGCGACCGCCGTCGGTGGGATCGATGAAGCCCTTCTCGGAGATCAGCCCCGCCGTGATCGCGCGCAGCGGGACCTGGTCGGGCGCTGCGTACTCGATGCCGTAGCCCATCAGTGACAACGTGTAGCCGCTGCGATCGTCGCCCACGTTGTAGCGGGCGACGCCGGCGTACTTGCGCTGGTCCTCCTCCAGGTCGAAGGGACCGTCGTAGCGCGTGGCCTGGCCGCCGAGCAGCAATTTGCCGGGACCCACCGACGGCGAACCGGCGGCCAGCACACTGCGATAACCCCACTCGCCGCCCGTCACGCGCAGCACCGAGCGTGGCAACCCGTCGACATAGCGAAGGCTGGCGGAACCCGCCGCGCCGAAATCGCCGACCTCGGCGTAGTACGGTCCCTTGCGATAGTCGAGCGACCCGATCAGCTCAGGAATGATGAAGTTGATGTCGGCGTATCCCTGGCCGTGGCCATGCGTGCGCATGTTCACGGGCAGACCATCGACCTCGGAGTAGAAGTCGGTGCCGTGGTCGAGGTTGAAGCCGCGCAGGAAATATTGATTGGCTTTGCCTTCACCGCTGTGCTGCGTGACCATCAGTCCGGGCACGAACTCCAGCAGTTCGCCGGAGCGCGCGATCGGCCGTTCGGCCAGCTGCTCGGCCGTGACGTATCCCTCGGTCGAAGAGACCGGCAGGTCTTCGAGTGTGCGCGGAGCGATCACCTCGACGGTGTCCAGGTCCGATGCAGCTCCCGGACCGATGCCCGGAACGCCGCCGGCATTCGCGTCGATGCCCAGCAGCGCGACCAGCCCGCCGACCACGAGAATTCGTGTCCTCAAGCTCGCCCCCGAACGATCCAGATCGAGCCAAGAGCTTGTTCGTCGTAAGACGATTTAGAAATACGTCATACGACGGTGGTGCCCAACTCGGCGGCCGGGTTATCTAGGCGCTGACCACGTCGGGGCGATCCCATGCAGCGTTTCACCATTTCGCTGGAAGACGAACTCGCCGAGCGTTTCGACGCCTGGGCGCGTGCGCACCATTACGAGAACCGCTCCGAGGCGATCCGCGACCTGCTGCGCGACCGGCTCGGCGCCGAGGAGATGGAGACCCGCCGCTCGACCCAATGCGCCGCCGCGGTCACCTACGTCTACGACCACCACGAGCGGAACCT
>CAZXXM010000024.1:0-4649 GCA_964644715.1 uncultured Salinisphaerales bacterium | reverse complement strand
CCAGGCATCGGCGCATCGGCATATCGATCGGCCTGCAAGTTCTGGCCGGGTCACGGTGACAGCACCACCGGCCGTGTAGGAAGATGACGGGGATGACTGCCCGCCCGGACTCGCTGCGCGTACTGATCGCCCTCGTGGCGTGGCTGGCGCAGCTGTGCCTGCCGGTCGCCCATGCGGCGTCGATGGCCGGTTCCGGTCTTGGCGCGGTGGCGTGGTGCGGCAAGGACGCACCGGCCTTGCAAGCCAAGCTCGCCGAACTGCCTTCCGAGATCCGCCAGATCCTCGAACGTGGCGGCGTGAAGTCCGAACACGTCGAGAACTGCTCGACCTTGTGCGCGGCCACGGGTGCGCCGGCGCTGCCGGAGCCGGTCGTCATCACGGTGGCGCTGCGCGCCGCCGGCATCGAGACACCGCGGGCCGAACCCCGCGCTTCCTTGCAGCGCGCCGTCGGCGCGCCGCCACCCGCCCGCGGGCCTCCCGCACCGCTCTGAAACCTCGCAGCTGATCGACGCGCCCCGGCCACTTCGGCCGTTGCGTGCACCAGGGTTTCACGCCGCCTTCTTCGGCGGCAGGGAGTTGGTTCCACCTCGTTGCCCGGCTCTGTGCTTGCACGGACTGCCCTTCGCGGGCCGCCGTGGTCGCGCGACCGTGTGCACGTCCCCAACCATCGCGGCCGGCAAAGCCCGCGCAACGCGCGGTGCACGGCGCCGCGCGTTCCTCACCAGGGAGATATCCATGTTTCAGAAGCTCCGTTCGTTCGCCATCGCAGCGGCCGCTGTCGCCGGCGCGGCCTTTGTCGCCACCGCCGAGGCCCACATCACCTTCGCCTCGGGCCTGGGCGTACCGCCGCCCATCGCCAACACCAACTGGGTCGGCACCATCAACGTCCCGCACGGCTGCTCGGACGAACTCGGCGCCGGCCTCGACAGCGAGCGCGTCGAGGTCGAGATCCCGGCAGCGTTCACCAGCGTTCGTCCCGTCCATTCCACCTTCGGCAAGGCCAGCGTCACGGCCGCCGACGGTGTGGTCAGCAAGGTCACGTGGACCCAGGCGGAGGGTGACGTGCAGTCAGCCGATACTCACCTCCACCAGCTGCCGGTGCGCGGCCGCCTGCCCAATGCGCCGTTCACGACGCTGGAGTTCCGCATCGTGCAGTTCTGCGCCAACGGCACCACCGGCGTCTGGGAAGGGGCGGACGCAGCCAAGGTGCGCGTGCTGCCGGCGCGCAACCCGGGCTGGAACCAGTACACGATCCCGGCCGGCGTGAACCTCATCAGCGCCGACGTGCCGAATTTCTTCGGCGACGCGCAGATCCTCTGGTTGGGCCTCAAGGGCTACAGCCGCAACACCGAGACGCAGGCGCAGATCGGGCGCACCTCGGGGGCCAGCGCGCTGGTGACCGGCACCGCCACCGACGTGGTGCTGCCGGCTGGCAGCGTGATCTGGGTCCGCTACTGATCGGGGACGCGCCATGAACCGTGCAGGGATCACCGTGTTGTTCGCGTTGGGGCTGACCGCCTGCGGTGGGGGCGGCGGCGATTCGTCCCCGCCGGACACCACGGCCTCGAGCTTCTCGGCGCCGAGCACCATCAGCACCGCGCCGTTGCCACCGACCTCGACGTCGGTGGTGCCGGACGAGCTGTTGCCGCCGTCCTGACGCGAAGCGGTCACGGCGTCCGCCGGATGCCGTGACCGCGACCCCGCATGCGCAGGCACCTCGCCCTTCTGCAGCTGATCCTCGCCCTCGCGGCGTGGACGGCGCAGCTGTGCCTGCCGCTCGCGCACGCGGCCACGATGGCGTCCTCGGCCTCCGGCGCCTGGTGTGGCGAAGCCTCGCCGGTCTTGCGCGCACAGCTGGCGCGCCTGCCGGCCGACATCCGCCGCATCCTCGAGCCGACGGTTCCGGTCAGCCCAGCTTCCCTCGATTGCGCCGCGACGTGTGCGGCAATTGCCGGCCCCGGCCTGCCGCCACCGGCCTTCGTGCCCACGCTCGTTCCCCTGGGCACGGTGATGCTGTCGCGCTCTGCGCTCGACGCGCCTGCACCGCATCCGCACGGTCCACCTCTGCCCGCACGCGGCCCGCCGCACCTGACCTGAACCTTCCTTCGCGAGTTCCCGGCGCGCGCGTGCGCGCCTCCCGATGGTCGATGGATCGCCGAGCGATCCGGAGCAGGTCCATGAAAACTCTCTTTCCGCATTCCCGCGCCGAGGGGCGCATCCGTATCGCGGCCGTGCTCGCCGCAGCGCTGGCGGCGCTGATGCTGCTGTCGCGCGTGCAGGCCGGCCTCGAGGCCACCGCCACGGTCCAGGTACAGGACGCCTGGGCGCGCCCGACGCCGCCCGCAGCGAAGGTCGCCGCGGTCTACGCCACGCTGCGCAACACCGCCGACCGCCCGCTGAGCGTCACCGTCGTCGGCAGCGAGGTCTCCGACGCCGCCGAGCTGCACGAGATGCAGACCCGCGACGGCGTCATGCGCATGCGCCACTTGAAGGACGGCCTGCGCCTCGAGCCCGGACAGTCGGCGGCGCTCGAGCCCGGCGGTACGCACGTGATGCTGTTCGGCCTGCGCCAGCCGCTGCGCGAGGGCGAGCGCGTGCTGCTGCACTTCAAGGTCTCCGATGGCCGCGAGATCCCCGTCTACGCGCAGGTGCGCGAGTCCGAAACCTGAGGTCTTGCCCGCGCCGCGTTCCGAACCCGCGCGCGGGCCTTTCTTTGGAGAACAGACGATGACCTTTCTCGATTCCTTCCCGCTGCAATTGCTGCGGACCTGGACCCTGCTCAACGGCCTGGCCGTGGCCGTGCTGCTCGCCGCCCTGCTGGTCTTCGGACGAGACTGGCCGCCGGCGCTGGCGCGGATGCTGGTCCAGCTGACCGCAGGTGCGCCATGAGCACCGTCGTGCGGCGCCGCCTGCGTCACGCGCTGATCTGGTCGCTGCTCCTGGCCGGACTGCAGGCGCCCTCGCTGGCGCACCGCGCCGAACCGGGCGTGATGGTCTGGACGCCGCTCACCCTCGTCGGAGGTGCGCCATGAAGCGCCGTCCGCGTCGCCCGGTGATGCATCGCTCCGACTGGACCGACGGTCTGTGCAATCGCACCGCCAACGCGCTGCGCGCACACGGCATCGCCTCGCGCCTCGCGCTCGAAGCGCTGCCGCGGCAACGCCTGTTGCAGGTCCCGGCGCTGGGCCGGACCTCGCTGGCCGAGATCGACACTTGGCTCGGTCGCAGTGTGCCGGTCGACGCGCCCCGTCGCGCGGCAAAAGGCTCGCGCGTGGCATCGCCGCTGCGCCTCACCCTGCAAGTGGACGCGGGTGCGTTGCGCAGCGGCACCGGCACGACGGCGCGCGAAAACGTCGAGCGCGCCGCGCAGGCCATCACCCGCGAGCTGATGCGCCTGCTCGTCACCGAGGGCGAGACCGATCCGCCGCTGACCCGGACCGCTCCCTTCCTGCACGTCGCATCTGAATCCTCCCGAGGACTCATTCCATGACCGCATCACCTTCCTCCCGTCGCGCAGCGACACCCACGGCCGTCGCCGCTTTCGCGGTGGCGACGCTGTCCACGCTCGCCAGCCCTGCCGCGCTGGCCTGCTCCACCTGCAAGTGCGGCGACTACACCATCACGTTGTTCGGCGCGGAGAAGCCCTTCGAGAGCCGCTTCCGTGGCGGCCTGGATTACCTGCACCGCTCGGAGACGCAGGGCGACGGCATCGCCGAGCGCGAGACCGACGAGGACCGCGTCACGCTGGGCCTGGCCTACAGCGTCACCCAGGACCTGACCCTGGCGGTGCAGATCCCGTGGGTGTCCAAGGAGATCGAGAACGGCAACCTCGCGAGAGTCGAGGCCGACGGCATCGGCGACATCGACGTCATCGGCCGCTACGTGCTGTACCGCGCGGGCAGCGGCTCGGGCCGCCACCTGGCCGGCGTGCGCGTCGGCGTGCGCCTGCCCACGGCCGACGAGGTCAAGGAGGACGGCGAGAAGCTGGACATCGACGTGCAGCCCGATGCCGGCGCCTGGGTGCCCAACCTCGGCGGCTGGTACTCGTACTTCCGCTTTCCCTGGTTCCTCAGCACCACGCTCACCTACTTCAGCTTCGGCGACGGCAACCAGGATTTCTCGCCGGGCGACGCCGTGGTCGGCTCGGTGCTGGCGCAGTACGGCCTGAACCAGACCTGGGCGCTACAGGCCGGCATCGACGCACGCCACTCGGAGAAGAACCAGTTCTCCGGCGTCGATGACGACGATTCCGGCGGCACGCTGGCGATGGTCTTCGTCGGCGCCGCGGCGCGCCTGTCCACCGATTTCGTGCTGCACGCCGGCGTGCAGCTGCCCTTGATCGACGAGCTCAACGGCGAACAGGAGGAAGACCCGGTGTTCCGCGCCGGCGTCGCCTACGACTTCTGAAACCTTTTGAACGGAATCCCACCATGAAAATCCACAGCATCGTTCTCGCGGCCAGCGCCGCATTCCTTTTATCCGCCTGCAGCGGCAACGGCTCAAGCGAGCCCGGCATCGAGGTCAGCCTCAAGGCCCAGGTGCAGGGGACGCCACACCACGACCACGGCGGCGGCGCGCCCGCCACCACCGCCGTCTTCCGTCGCGACGACGGCATGAAGATCGAGCTCGAGCTCGGGCTGCTCAACCTC
>CAZXXM010000023.1:0-15857 GCA_964644715.1 uncultured Salinisphaerales bacterium | reverse complement strand
CTGACCGCCGGCGAAGTGGTGATCCGCGTCGCCTACTCCGGCCTGAACTTCAAGGATGCGTTGGCCGTCACCGGCAAGAGCCGCATCATGCGCGCGATGCCGCGCGTCGCCGGTATCGACCTGTCGGGTACGGTCGAGTCGAGCAGCGATCCGGCCTACAAGAAGGGTGACGAGGTGCTGGTCACCGGTTGCAACATCGGCGAGCTGCTCGACGGCGGCCTGGCCGAGGTGGCGCGCGTTCCGGCTTCGGCCGTCGTGCCGCTGCCCAAGGGCCTGAGCCTGCACGAAGCCATGGCGCTGGGCACCGCCGGCTTCACGGCGGGCCTGGGCATCAAGCGCATGCTGGAAAACCACCAGGTGCCGTCGCTCGGTCCGATCGTCGTCACAGGCCCGACCGGCGGCGTCGGCTCGATCGCGATCCAGATCTTCAAGCGCTGCGGTTTCGAAGTGATCGCGCTGACCGGCAAGAAGGCCGCGGCCGAGGATTACCTGCGCAAGCTCGGCGCCGACCAGGTCGAGGATCGCAGCACCTTGGACCTGGGCAAGAAGCCGCTGGAATCCATGCGCTTCGGCGGCGCCCTCGACAATCTCGGCGGCGAGACCCTGGCCGGCCTGACCCGCAACATCCGCCAGTGGGGCACGATCGCGAGCATCGGCCTGGCGCAGGGCTTCGACCTGAACACGACGGTGATGCCCTTCATCCTGCGCGGCGTCTCGCTGCTGGGCATCAACTCGGTCGAAGTGCCGCGCGAGTGGCGCCTGGACGTCTGGAACCAGCTCGCCGGCGACTGGAAGCCGAAGAACCTCTCCGACATCGTGCGCCGCACGATCACGCTCGACGAAGTACCCGCCGCCGCAGCCGAACTGATGTCGAGCAGCGTGCAGGGCCGTTACGTGGTCAAGATCGGCTGAGAACCGTCTTTCGCGGACCGTCGAAACCGTAGCCCGGACGAAGTCCGGGGCTCCGTTCCGTTTCGCGACGGAAACCCCGGACTTCGTCCGGGCTACGGGATTGTCCGTGGCGATCAGCGGCTCGGATCGCCGTCCAGTCTGAACTCGCCGAGCTCGGAGGCGACGTCGAAGCTGTTCTCCGCGGCGGGGGGCTCTTCCGGCCAGCGGGGGACGTCGCCGGCGTCGGCGGACTCGCCGATGACCGGGAACGCGAAGCAGAACGAGGTGCCGCGGCCATCGTCGTTGGGTTGCACCCAGATGCGGCCGCGGTGGCGTTCCACGATGCGCTTGCACACGGCCAGGCCGATGCCGGTGCCCGGGTACTGCTCCTGCGAATGGAGCCGACGGAAGATCTGGAACACATCGGTGGCCTTGTCCGGATCGATGCCGATGCCGTTGTCGCGCACCGTGATCAGCCATTCGTTTCCGCTGCGCCGTCCCGAAATCATGATGCTGGGCGGCTCCTCGCCGTGGAACTTGAGCGCATTGCCGACGAGGTTCTGGAACAGTTGCGTCAGCTGCTGACTGTCGCCCTGGATCGTCGGCAGGTCGCCGATCAGGAATTCGGCGCCCAGTTCCTGCACCGCGGTCTGCAGCAAGGACAGCGAGGCCTCGAGCGCATCGCGCAGGCTCACCGGCTGGAACGGCTTGGGCTCGTGTCCCAGCCGCGAATAGTCGAGCAGGTCCACGATCATTCGCTGCATGCGCGTGGCCGCGGCGGTCAGGAAGTCGAGATATTCCTGCGCCTCGGCGTCGAGCTTGTCGCGGTAACGGCGCGCGAGCAGGCCGGAGAAGCCGCCGATGGCGCGCAGCGGCTCCTGCAGGTCGTGCGACGCGATGTACGCGAACTGCTGCAGTTCCTGGTTGCTGCGTGCGAGTTCGGCGTTGGCGCGGCCCAGGTGCTCGTTGTTCTCCTGCACGCTGAGCTGCGAGCGCTTGCGTTCGAGCAGGTTGCTCACCATCTCGCCGAACAGCTTGAGCAAGGTAGTCAGCTGGGCCGGCCACTGCGTCTGGTCTTCGACCGCGTCGAAGCCGACGTAGCCGCGCACGACCGAGCCGCTGTGCATCGGGACCAGCAGGATCGACTTGATCGACTCGGCCTCCCACTCGGCACGTTCGGCCGCGGCTTCGGGCGGCAGTGACGAGACCCGATCGACCGAGACCACTTCGCCGCGCTGGAGCCGCGACAGACACCACGCATAGGTGCTGCTCGACAGGTCCTGCAGGCGGTCGCGCTGCTCGGCGATCCCGCGGCCGCACCATTCGTGCGTGCAGCTGACCTTCTCGCGCGACGGCGAGAACTCGAAGATGTAGGCGCGATCCACCTCGGCGAAACGGCCGACCTCGCCCAGCGCGTCGGTGATCGACTCGTCGGCTTCTTCCACCGGCACGCTGATGAAGCCGGTGGACAGCCGCGTGACCAGCGATTCGAAGCGCATGCGCCGGTCGAGTTCGGACAGCGTGCGGTGGCGCTCGGAGATGTCGAGCAGCAGGCCGCAGATCAGGGTCCGGCCCGGCGCCGGCAGGTGGATGGCGCGCAGTTCGCAGGGGATGTCGGTGCCGTCGACCTGGCGCACCGTGAACGGAACTTCGAGCTTCTCGCCGCCGAGGGCGCGCTGAATCAGGCTGCGGCAGTAGTCCTCGGTGCTCATGCCCTGCTGCTCGGGCGGCGTGAACTGCATCGGCGTCATGCCGATCAGCTTGCCGCGCGGATGCCCGGTGAGCTTCGAGAAGTTCTCGTTGGCGTCGGTGATCTGGAACGACTCGACGTGGAACACCCACATCGCGTCCGGCCCGTGCTCGGCGATGGCGCGTTGCTGGGCGATGACGGTCTGCAGCTCCGACAGGCGCTGATTGACGGCCGTCGCCATTTCCGTGAACGGCCGTGCGAGTCCGTCGGGGGCGCCGCGCGTGGCATGGCTGATGCGCAGGGAGTCTTCGCCGCCCGCCAGCTTCTGCACGGCCTGTTGCATCGCGTTGAGACGGCGATCGAGCAGATCGACGAACCAGGCCCCCGCGGAAGCCACCAGCACCAGCGCCGCCAGCACGTAGGGCAGCGCGCTGGGCATGTCGGTGAGCAGGCCGAGCTGGCCCAGTCCGAACACGACGGTGGCCATCAGCACGGCGAACGCGAAGCTGTATTTGAGCGACACCGGTCCTGCCCTTGTCGGTGGTCCTGGAGGATGCAGCCCGATTGTCCCGTGCGCGCGGATGAAATGCGATGCGTCACCCGATCGGCGCGGGCCATTCTTACTACTTACGGTCGGCGCGCGCGATTCGTACGGTGCGGGCGGCCGCACTGACGACGGTCGCCGCAGGAGCTGCCATGACCCCGAACCGCGCCCGGACCCTGCTTGCCTGGTTGCTGATCCCGCTGCTGGGAATGCTGCTGCCCGGTTGCGATCGCACCTCGTCGGGTCTCGGCGACTTCGGAGGTGGGCCGGGCGGGGCGACGGCGGAGCCGCGGACCTATTCGCTGTGCAACGCCGGCACGATCTCTCGCGACGCGCTGATCGCGTTCTTCGAAGCGCGCGAGGGCGACACCATCGAGTTCTGCGCCGGACGCTTCGATCTGCCCACCGGCCTGATCCTCAACGGCAAGCGCGGCATCACGGTCAAGGGCGCGGGCATGAACCGCACTTTCCTGTCGTTCAAGAACAGCGACAGCGCGGAGGGACTCAACGCGACGCACGCGGACGGCTTGATCGTCGACGGCCTGACCATCGAGGACACGCCGGGAAACGGGATCCGCGTCTTCCGCTCGCAGCAGGTGGTGCTTCGCAACGTGCGGGCGCGCTGGCGTGACGCCGCGGGCCGCGACGAAACGCAGGCAGGTTTCGCGCCCAGCGCCGAGAACGGCGCATATGGTCTTTACCCGGTCGAATCGCGCCACGTGCTGATGGAGAACTGCGAGGCCCACGGCGCCAGCGACGCCGGCATCTACGTGGGCCAGACCTCGGACGTGATCGTGCGCAACTGCCTGGCCACCTACAACGTGGCCGGCTTCGAATTCGAGAACACGTTCCGCGCCGTGTTTGAGAACAACGTGGCGACCAAGAACACCGGCGGCTTCCTGGTGTTCGACCTGCCGGACCTGCGCCAGTACGGCGCCAAGAACGTCGTCCGCAACAACAAGACCTTCGCCAACAACACGGACAATTTCGCGCCGGTGGGCAACATCGTGGGACTGGTCCCGCGCGGCACCGGCATGCTGATCCTGGCGTCGGACCAGCTCGAGATCCACGACAACGAGGTCTACGACAACGACACGCTGGGCATCGCGATCGTGAACTACGGCCTGGCCGACCCCAACCAGCCCGATCCGCGTTACGACTTCTATCCCGAGGGCATCGAGATCCGGCACAACACGTTCCGCGACAACGGCGGCAACGTGCAGCTGCCGAGCGCGGAACGCGGCGAGGCCTCGATCCTGCCGCTGCTGCTGAAGCTGAAGAACCTGGGCCGTTCCGCGCACATCGTCTGGGACGGTGCCGTCGATGCGCCCAATGGCTGCACGCAGATTCCGAAGGACGCCAGCGGCGTGCCGCTGACGCAACCGAATCCGGCGAGTCCGCACGAGGAGCAGGGCGGCCGCACCGACGAGCGCGGGCGCCCCAACGTGCTGCGAGAGGACGCCACGCCCGCCTGCAAGTGGAATGCCTGGAAGTTCGGCGACGGCGGCGCGCTCAAGCTGCCCGAGAACGGGCTGTGCATCGCGGCGGACAACACGTACTCCAACACCCAGCTCGGAACCCTGCTCAACACCGAGTTCCTGCGCGCCAACATCACCTCGAGCGATCCGGTGCAGTTGGTGCTCGACCTGCTCAAGCCCGCATCGACGGATCTGACGCCGCATCGCTGCGACCTTCCGGCGCGGCCGGATCCGGTGCTCGACCTGCCCTACGTCCCTGATCCCGGTAGCGACGACGCAAGGCCCGATCCCGCTGTCGTGGAGGCGGCTTGCAGCGGCGGCAGCGCGGGCCAGGTCAATCGTGCGGCACTGGCCTACGACTGCCCGCGCCTCGACCAGTACGGCCTGTTCGCCGACCCGCTCGATCCGACGAAGAACGCCAACGGCGGCGGCGTGCCGTACGAGCTCAACACGGCACTGTTCAGCGACTACTCCACCAAGTACCGCTTCCTGTTCATCCCGCCGAACCAGGCGGCGGTCTATCGCGACCGCAGCGACGGCGTGACCGCCACGATCGACTTCCCGGTGGGCACGGTGATCGCCAAGACCTTCTCGTTCCGCAAGGAAGACGGCAGCGGAACGCTGTTGTCCGAGAACGTGGTCGAGACCCGCCTGCTGATCAAGCGGCAGAAGGCCGACGGCAGCGTGCAGTGGGTGGGTCTGCCCTACGTCTGGACCGGCAGCGGAGCGACGCGCGTCGCCGAGCTCCGGCTGGAGGGCGGCGTCGCCTCGGTCGAATACGACTATCGCGATCCGGACCCCGGCGTGAAGAACGCGGACGGCAGCCGTACGCGTTACGCCGGCGCCACCACGGCCTATCGCGTGCCGGCGGCGCTGAACTGCCTGACCTGCCATGCCGGCGACGATCGCGAGCCCGGCAGCGCGCCGATAGGCCCGAAGGCGCGCAACCTCAATCGCGACCACGACTACGCGGGCGTCGGCAGCATCAACCAGCTCCAGCACCTGAAGAACCTGGGGCTGCTGACCGGCTTGCCGGGCGACCCGTCGACGATCGACCGCCTGCCGCGCTGGAACGTGCCGGGCTCGACCGGCCAGCTGCCGGGTTCCGCGCAGGACGTGCACCTGCGCACTCGCGCCTACCTCGAAACCAATTGCATGCACTGCCACAACCCGGCAGGCGCGGCGTCCAACAGCGGCCTGTCGCTCGATTACTACCGCACCGTCAACGTGCAGTACGGCATCTGCAAGAAGCCGGTCGCGGCCGGGCGCGGATCGGGCGGCAAGCGTTTCGACCTGATTCCGCGCGACGCCGACGGATCGATCCTGCCGTTCCGCGTCGCGTCGGTGGAGGCTGGCGTGAAGATGCCGCCGATCGCCCGCAGCCTGGCGCATGGCGAGGCCGTGAACCTGATGACGGAGTGGGTCGACACCGTGCTGCCGACACCGGATACCGAGGACGAAGAGGTGTGCGCCGGCGGCGGGCTGGGCGGATTGCCGCTGAGCGTGCCGGCGGTGGCACGGGCTTACGCCGACGCGGCGAAGTCGCTCAGTTCGGCGGACCAGCGGCGGGCGAGGGCGGTAACCCATCCCTGAGCAAGCCGGGTTTCGTGCGCGCGTTGCGGATGGAGCCCGGCCTGATCGCCCGCCCCCCGTAGCTCGGACGAAGTCCGGAGAGTCGTCATGATCCTCGGGCCCCGACATCGGCCGAGCCTTCGTCGCCTCGTGCGAATTGCCACCCGCACCGGCAACGGCTAGAACAGCGCCATCCCACTATCCGGTGATTCCATGGAACCGCTGCTGATCGGCAAGGGCGAGACGCCCCAGGTCATTCTTCCGAGGTACGCGAACCGGCACGGCCTGATCGCCGGCGCGACCGGAACCGGCAAGACGATCACGCTGCAGGTGCTGGCGGAAGGATTTTCGGAGCTGGGCGTGCCGGTCTTCGCGGCCGACATCAAGGGCGACCTCTCCGGCGTGGCGATGGCGGGCGAGGCCAAACCCAAGCTGGCGGAACGCGCCGCGCAGGTCGGCGTCGCTGCGTATGCGCCTCAAGCCTGCCCCACGGTGTTCTGGGACGTCTTCGGCGAACAGGGGCACCCGGTGCGCGGCACCGTGTCGGACATGGGCCCGGACCTGCTGGCGCGCCTGCTCGACCTGTCCGACGTGCAGGAAGCGGTTCTGCTGCTCGTCTTCAAGTACTGCGACGACCAGGGCCTGGCGCTGCTCGACCTCAAGGATCTGCGCGCGGCGCTGTCGCACGTGGCCGAGAATGCCAAGGCGCTCGGGCCCGATTACGGCCTGATCAGCAGCTCGTCGGTCGGCGCGATCCAGCGCGGCCTGATCGGGCTCGAGCAGGACGGCGGCAACGTCTTCTTCGGCGAGCCCGCGCTGGAGCTCACCGACCTGATGCGCGTCGACCTGTCGGGCCGCGGCATCGTCAACGTGCTGGCCGCGGACAAGCTGTACCGGAAGCCGCGGCTGTACTCGACGTTCCTGCTGTGGCTGCTGGCCGAACTGTTCGAGGAACTGCCGGAGGCGGGCGACCTCGACAAGCCCAAGCTCGTGTTCTTCTTCGACGAGGCGCACCTGCTGTTCAACGACGCGCCCAAGGCCCTGCTCGAGAAGATCGAACAGGTCGTGCGCCTGATCCGCTCCAAGGGCGTGGGCATCTACTTCGTCACGCAGAACCCGTTGGACCTGCCGGACACGGTGCTGGGTCAGCTCGGCAATCGCGTGCAGCACGCGCTGCGCGCGTTCACGCCGCGCGACCAGAAGGCCGTCAAGGCCGCGGCCGAGACGTTCCGCGTGAATCCGAAGCTCGACGTCGAGGCGGTCATCACGACCTTGGGCGTCGGCGAGGCGCTGGTGTCGACGCTGCAGGAGGGCGGGATTCCGGGCATCGTCGAGAAGACGATGATCCGGCCCCCGAAATCGCGCATGGGACCCATCACGCCGGCCGAGCGCCAGGTCATCGTCGGCCGCAGCCCGGTGGCGGGGCGCTACGAGAAGGCGGTGGATCGCGAGTCCGCGTACGAGTTGCTGACGCAGCGCGCGAGCCGCGCAGCCGAGGAAGCCAACGCCGCCAAGGCGCAGGTCGAGCAGGCCAAGGCGGACGCCGCGGCGGCGAAGGCGGCGGCCAAGGCCGACGCCGACTGGAGGAAGGACGTGCGCGATGCCTACGGATCCGGTGCTCGCAGCCGGGCGCCGGCGGCGCCTCGCGCGCCGGCCCGGCGCAGCGACACCGTCATGGAGACCGCGATCAAGAGCGCGACGCGCAGCGTCGCGTCGAGCATCGGCAGCCAGGTGGGGCGCAGCCTGCTGCGCGGCATCCTCGGATCGCTGACGAAACGCTGATCCACTCCTGTACGTGAACCGTTCGCGCTACTGGGTCCATCTCGCGTTCTGGCTGCCGGCGCTGTTGACGCTCGCCCTGATCGTGCTCGGTGCGCAGACCCGTGGCGGCGTGATGGACAGCAGCGGGGACGTGCGTCATTTCGTCGTGATGGCGATCTGCCTCGTGCCGCTGGCCTGGATCGTCGCGGCGCGTGCCTACGACGCCGGCGCATCCGGATGGCTCGCCGTGCTCGCCATTCCGGCCAGCGTGATGCTGATGCCGTTCTCCGCTCTGGTGCTCGGCCTGCTCGTCACTTCCGATCGCCGGCGTTCGAGCGACCCGGTCGCGCTGTGGTGGGCTGTGCCGGTCGCGGCGGCGGGAATCGGGGCGGCCTACGCGATCTCGCTGCTGCTGCGCTGACCCTCTTCTCGTAGCCCGGACGAAGTCCGGGGCTGCGCCCCGTATTGCGAGCGGGTGTAGGTGCGCTCCGCGCACGCGGCGAGCGCCATTTGCGTGCGCACGGCGCACCCTACGGATTTCGCCTCTAGAAAATTCTGATGAGCTTCAATCCGTCTGCCCCATCGTCGTAGAACCCGGGCAGGCGCTTCTCCTCGATATATCCGCGCTTCGCGTACAAGGCGCGTGCGACCGCATTGTCGGCGCGAACCTCCAGTGTCACCGCGCAGCGCCGTTCACGTCGTGTGGCTCGTTCCGCAGCCTCGACCAGTCGATTGCCGATGCCGAGCCCTCGCGCATGCGGGCTGACCACGACCGAGTAGATCCGCGCCTTGGTACTGCCGGCACGAAGCAACAGCACGAGGTTGCCCAGTAATCCTTCGTCACCCACGGCCACGAGCACGCGCGCGCTGGCGGATGTTATGAAACGACGGATGCTGCGCTCCGACATCCGGTCTGAAGGGAACAGCGCTTCGAGTGCAAGTATCGCGGAAGCATCGGACAGCTTCGCAGCGCGAACCTGGATCGTCGTCGCGCCGGGGCGCGGACGCGGCATGCCTAGCGGGTGTCCTTCGTGCGCGCCTCCAGGCGCCGCACGAAGAACTCCATGACCTTGCGATACAGCGCTTCCTTCAGGAACAGGTCCTCGACGCCGTAGTCGATGTTCGGGTTGTCGTTGACCTCGACCACCTTCACGACGTTTCCGAACTGCTTGAGATCCACGCCGTAGAGCCCGCGGCCGACGGCACGGGCCGCCTGCACCGCGATGCTCAGGACGTTTTTCGGTACGTCCTTGACGTCGATCGTCTCGTGGTTGCCCTCGTGCTTCTTGGCACCCTCGCGCTTCACGACCTGCCAGTGGCCTTCGGCCATGTAGTAGCGGCAGGCGTACAGCGGTTCGCCGTCGAGCACGCCGACCCGCCAGTCGTACTCGGTGGGCTCGAACGACTGGCCGATGATGATGTCGCTGCGCTCGAGCAGTTCGCGCGTCTCGCGCTTGAGCTCGGCCTCGTTGTCCACCTTGATGACGCCCTTCGAGAACTGCGAATCCGGCTGCTTGAGCACACAGGGAAAGCCCAGTTCGCGCGCCACCGACGACACGTTGCCGCGATGGATCAGCACGGTCTTGGGCTGCGGAATGCGGTGGCGGTCCATCAGCTCGGCGAGAAACACCTTGTTGGTCGCTCGCAGGATCGATACGGGATCGTCGACCACGATCAGGCCCTCGCGTGCCGCGCGGCGCGCGAACCGGTAGGTGTGGTGGTTCACCGCGGTGGTTTCGCGGATGAACAGCGCGTCGTACTCGGCGACGTGGCCGTAGTCCGACTTGTCGATGAAGTCGACCTCGAAGCCGAGCTTCTCCGCCGCCTTTTCGAACAGCTTGAGCGCCCGCGGATTCGACGGCGGTTCCTTCTCCTCGTCGTTGATCAGGATCGCTAGGTCGTAGCGGGACGAATCCTTGCGCGCGCGCGGCATGCGACGGCGCGTGAAGTAGTCGCGTGCGGCCTGATACATGAGTTCGTGGTGCGAGGCCGGAACTTCGCCGAGCGCGATCGGGCCCAGCTGCGCGACGCGCCACTCGTCGCCACGGTAGGTGAACGTGGCCTGCAGCAGCGGCGCCGGGAACAGGTTGAACAGTGCGCGGGCCAATCGTTCGTGCCGCTTGGACGGCGAGTTGCCGAAGTAGACGTTGAGCACGTACTCGGCCGAGCCGATGCGCGCGAGGCTCGACTGGATCAGTTCCTCGATCTCGTCGTTTAGCACGCTCGGTGCTTCGGCGAGCTTGAGATCCTGGATCGTCGTGATGTCGGGCAGCGGACGATGTCCGCGCGCGCCGGCCAGCAGCGACACGTAGTAGCCGGTGGTCTGGTAGCCGAAGCTGCGGCATAGGTTGTAGACGCGCACGTTGCGCGCCAGCGTCTCGGGTTCGAGCGAGAGATATTCCCAGGCGGTGACGATCTGCATGCCGGGGATCTGCAGCGGCCAGTCCGACCGTGTATCGACGACGACGAGGCCGCTCATCGGATGCGGATCGAATCGGGTGACGGAACGCGTACGCGGACGTGCCGGCGCGAGGCCGCAGCACTACGGAACGGACGATGGAGACAGGGCCGTCGTCTCATCGGAGACAGGGCCCCGGAGGTTCTTCGGCGCGCGCGTTGGGCATGGGGAAGCGATCGCTTGGTGGAGGTTGTCGACCGCCCGCGCATGCTAGCAAAGAGTCCCTCGGCCAAGGTCCATCGCGTATCCGGAATCGTGTTGCCAAAGGCGAGGGGGCGGCTTACCGTCGCGGAATCCGGCGCGCCCCCGCCCTCCGACGGTTCCTCATGCTCATGCCGCACCTGCGCACCTGTCTTGCCGCGACGGCCGTGGCCCTTGCTTCGACGACAGTGATGGCGGCGCAGCTGCCGGTGAAGATCGAGCGGTTCGAGGGCGAGGTGGTGCAGGTCGTCGGCACGACTCACAGCGGCGTGCTGTCAGGCAAGAATCTGGAGCAGGGCTCGCAGGTCCAGACCGGGCCGGACGGACGTGCCGAGCTATCGCTGAACGGCGCGACGACCGTCGCGATTGGCGGAGGCACCGATCTGCTGGTGCACAGCGTCGAACAGGGGGTCCTTCGCCTGCGCGCCGCCAGCGGTGCGATGCGCATCGACTCCCGCGCCGCCGGCCCGTACCCGGCGCGCGACGTGAGACTCAATATCGGCGACCTGCGGCTGCGGATTTCCGGTGCCGATGCCTGGACGGAACTGACGGATCGTGGCGGACAGGTCTGCCTGATCGCGGGCGTCATCGATGCCCAGCAGCCGAGCGGATCGGTGCGCATGGACTCGCCGGGACAGTGCCTGCGTCAGTCCGGTCTGACGGCGCAGTGGTCGATGGTGCCGTTGAGCGTGCTCGAGGAGAGGGTCGGACTGGTAGCGGTCCAGGCGCCGAAGCTTGTCGCGGCGCCCAAGGCGGATCCGAAAATCAAGACGCTGCCCTTGCCGGTGGAGGTTGCGCCGGCACCTGTGGCCGAAGCGCCGGCCGCTGATCCCACGCCGGTTCCGGTGGTGGTCGCCACCCCTCCGAAGGTCGAGCCGGCTGCGCCCCTCGCCAAGCCCGCGGAGGTGGCGGTCGCGGCGGCTCCGGCGGCGGCTCCGAAGGAAGAAAAGGCGGTAGCGATTCCCGTGAAGGATCCCGAGTCGCCGGCGGCGGCGGGGCTCGTCGCGGTGGCCGTTCCGGCACCGCTCCAGATGCCGGTGTTGCCGGACCCGCCTGCCCCTGAGATCAAGGCGGCGGCCGTCGAACCGATCGCGCCCAAGCCCCAGCCCGCGGCCCTGCCGCCGGAAGCGCCGTCTTCTGCTTCGGTACCGCCGGCGCCGGACGCTCCGCCGGAGGCCGAGGTCGCCATGGCGGCGCCGGCTACGACAGCGCTGGTCGTCGACGACGGGCGCCGCTGGCGAGTCGTCGTCGCCTCGATGCCCGAGCGCGAAAAAGCTGAGACTGAGGCCGAGCGTTTGAATGCCCGCGGCTGGGCCGTGGATGCGCGCGAATATCGCGTGGGCGACCGGCATGGCTACCGTATCGGCTTCGGCGAGTTCGCGGCTCGCGAAGAAGCGCAGAAGGCGCTCGACGAATTCCTGGCCCGCAATCCCGACGCGGCGGTCTGGCTGGCGAAGTACTGAGCGCGGCCCGAGCCTCGACGCGCGAAGACGGCGCGCTGGTGCTCGAGGTGATCCACGAAGGCCGCGGGGGCGCGTTCTCGTCGAGGGTTCGCGCTACCCGATCGAGCACGTCGGAGCGGGAAAGTTAAGACCGTTCGAGGGGCACTTCGGGCTAAGCCTGCGGCTCGATCGCCCCGCCGCGCAGGCTGATCACGGGCCAGCCCCGCTGTCCGGCGGCGGCGCGCAGGCGGTCGTCCGGATCCACGGCGACCGGCGAATGCGCCAGCAGCAGCAAGGGCAGGTCGTTGTGAGAGTCGGAATAGCAGCTGATGCGTTGCGGCGGCACCGATTGTTCGGCGAGCCAGGTCTTGAGCCGCGTCACCTTGCCCTCGCGGAAGTTCGGCGTGCCGCTGAGTTCACCGGTGTAGCGGCCATCGACGAACTCCGGATCGGTCGCGATCAGCACGTCCACACCCAGCAGTTCGGCGATCGGCTCGGTGATGAAGCGGTTGGTGGCGGTGGTGATCAGCAGACGGTCGCCCTGGCTGCGATGGCGTTCGAGCAGCGCCGGTGCCAGCGGCGCCACGATCGGTTCGATCCGTTCACGCACGAAGCGTGTCCGCCATTCGATAAGCGTGGACAGTGGATTACTCGCCAGAGGCGCAAACGCGAAGCGGGAGTATTCGACGATGTCGAGCGTTCCGTCGCAGTAGCGTTCGTAGAAGAGCTGGTTCTGACGTTCGTAGGCGTCCCCGTCCACGAGGCCCAGATCCACCAGGAAGCGGCCCCAGAGATAGTCGCTGTCCCCGGACAGCAGGGTGTTGTCGAGATCGAAGATGGCGAGATTCATTTGCCGCGCAGTGTCCGGTTTCCGGCCGACGCATTCCAGTTCGTGCTTTCGCCGTGGAAGGGCCGCGTGCACAATCAGGCGACGCATTCCGCGGCAACTACCGTGATCGACGCAGACGGCTTTCGCCCCAATGTCGGCATCATCGTGGCCAACCAGGCCCGCGAGGTGCTGTGGGCCAAGCGCGTGCGCCAGGACGCCTGGCAATTCCCACAGGGCGGCATCCAGCACGGGGAATCGCCTGAGCAGGCGATGGCCCGCGAACTGCACGAAGAGCTGGGCCTGTCGCTCGGGGACGTCGAGATCATCGGGTGCACCGAGGGCTGGTACAGCTACCGGCTGCCCAGTCAGTACGTGAGACGCGGCCGCGGCCGGACCTGTATCGGGCAGCGACAGAAATGGTTCGTCCTGCGCCTTTCGGCGGGGGCGGAGACCCGGGTCCGGTTCGATGCGGGTCCGCAGCCGGAGTTCGAGGGCTGGCGCTGGGTGGACTGGTGGTTTCCGCTGACCGAGGTCGTCGAGTTCAAGCGCGAGGTCTACCACGGTGCGCTGCACGAATTGGCCCCGCTGCTGGGCATCGCTCCACGGACATCTTCGACGGCCGATGCGGCTTGACCTCCTGGTGCTTGCCGCGGCGCTCGCCCTGAGCAGCTGCGCGACGCTGAACGAATCCGAATGCCGCACGGCCGACTGGTACCAGTTGGGGATTCGTGACGGCACGGACGGCTATCCGCGTACGCGGCTGGACGAGCATCGCAAGGCCTGTTCGGAATTCGGCATGTCGGCGAACGACTCCGAGTGGCAGGAAGGCTACGAAACCGGCCTGCTCAACTACTGCACCGTCGACAACGGCTACAAGGTCGGCCGAGGCGGCGGGTATTACTCGCGCGTCTGCCCGGCGCAGTCGGAGGCCGACTTCGTTTCGGCCTACGAACTCGGCAAGGAGACCTACGACGTGGAACGCGAGATCGCGGACCTCGATCGCCGCGTCGAGGCGCTGCAGGACCGACTCGTCAGCGACAAGGTCGACGATGCAGCGCGCAAGGACGCGCGACGCCAGCTGTCGGACCTGTACGACCGTTCTCATTGGCTGCGACGGGCGCACGACCGACTCGAGAACGAGTGGCGGCGCCGATACTGATTGGACCTGTGTCGAAGAGAGATCCTCGTCGGCGGGGTCACGTTTGACAATCATTCGCATTAACTTTAACGTCGCCGGCCATGATCGTCTGCATCTGCAAGGCCGTCTCGGACAAACACATTCGCCGCGCCGCGAGCGAGGGCGTCGTCAGCCTGCGGGACTTGAGCCGCGAGCTCGGTCTCGGTACCTGCTGCGGCAAGTGCGTCCCGCAGGCGCGCGAAGTTCTCTCGAAGGCCGTCGAGGCCCAGCCGATGAAACTCTCCGACGTCCTGGTGCCGACCTTGCTGCAGGCCACGGCCTGAAAGACCGCGCCTCCGACGCGGCTGCGAATCGTACGCAAAAGCAGTTGAAATTCGATATAACTCAATTACTTAGACTGGACGATCGCGACGGGTCGGACTAGACTCGCGGCTTATCCACCGGAAGCCCAGCCATGCGCGGTGACGCCAAGGTTCTCGAGTACCTCAATCTCGCCCTCCGCAACGAACTGACCGCCATCAACCAGTACTTCCTGCACGCCCGGATGCTGGACAACTGGGGCATGAAGAAGCTCGGAAAGAAGGAGTACGAGGAGTCGATCGACGAGATGAAACACGCGGATTCGCTGATGAAGCGGATCCTGTTCCTCGAAGGCCTCCCCAACCTGCAGGATCTCGGAAAGCTCTTCATCGGCGAGGACGTCAAGGAAGTCCTCGAATGCGACCTCAAGCGCGAACTGGAGGCCCACCCGATGTACAAGGAGGCGATCGCTTATTGCGAGCAGGTGCGCGACTACGTCACCCGTGAGTTGCTGGTGCACATCCAGCAGAGCGAGGAAGAACATATCGACTTCATCGAGGAACAGCTGGGCCTGATCGAACGGATGGGACTGCAGAACTACATTCAGACGGTCAGCAGCGAAATCGAATAAACCGCCGGTTCTGCTATTCCCAAAGCCCCGCATCGCGGGGCTTTTTTCGTTCGGCTCAGAACGGTTTCACGATCACCAGGATCACAACCGCGATCAGCGCGGCGGCCGGAACCTCGTTGGCCCATCGCCAGAATTTGCCCGAGTGTGTCTGAGTGCCGTTCGCGAACCTGCGTAGATTGACCTTGAGCCAGCCGTGATAGCCCGACAGCGCGATCACCAGCGCGATCTTGGCGTGCAGCCAGCCCATCTTCATGTACTCGGGGACCAGCGTGATCAACCAGATTCCGAAGGCCCAGGTCAGCACCATGCCGATCGTCATGATCGCGTAGAGCTTTCGCTCCATCGTGCAGAAGCGCTCGTGCTCGACAGAGCTCTTGGCTTCTAGGTGATAGATGAACAGGCGTGGCAGGTAGAACAGGCCCGCGAACCAGGTAACCATGAAGATGACGTGGAAAGCTTTGATCCAAAGCATGCGCAGCAACGTAGGTGGCGAGGTCAGTCGCTAGAATAGCGGCCCTTTCGCGGTCGGAACGGACATGACCAAGGTCGGTATCGTCGGTGGCACCGGGTACACCGGGGTCGAACTCCTGCGCCTGCTGGCGCAGCACCGCGGCGCGCACGTCGAGGTCCTGACTTCGCGGCAGGAGTCGGGCAAGCGTGCCGATCAGTTGTTTCCGCAGCTGCGTGGATACACCGACGCGGTCTTCGAATCGCCGGACATCGAGCGCCTGGCCAAGTGCGACGCGGTGTTCTTCGCAACGCCGCACGGCACCTGCATGCAGATGGCGCCTCAGCTCATCGAACGCGGCGTGCGCATCATCGACCTGTCTGCGGATTTCCGGCTCAAGGACCGGGATGTCTTTCAGCGCTGGTACAAGATGCCGCACACGGCGTTCGACCTGTTGAAGGAAGCGGTCTATGG
>CAZXXM010000022.1:0-15913 GCA_964644715.1 uncultured Salinisphaerales bacterium | reverse complement strand
CCATGATCGCCATCATCGGCAGCCCCGTATGGCCTTCCCAGAAGCTGACCGCCAATCCCGAAATCGTACCGACGAGGAACGACAGCGCGCCCAGCAGGGCGGACGCGGCGCCGGCGGTTCGCCCCTGATCCGCCATCGCCAGGGCACCGGTATTCGGGCTTATGACGCCCATGGATCCGACGAACAGGAACAGCCCGGCCATCAGCATGCCCAGCGGCACGCCGCCATGCAGGCCCATTGCCAGCAAGGACAAGCCGGCCACCGCCGGCAGCCAGAAGGTCTTGCGCAGGATCTCCTGGGGCCGTGATTGGCGCAGCCACCAGCCGTTGAGCTGCGACGCTGCGATCAGGCCGAACGCGTTCAAGCCGAAGACCATCGCGTACTGCTGCTCGGTCAGGCCGTGCAGTCCCATCAGCACGAATGGCGATCCGGCGATGTACGCGAACATGCCGGCCATACCGAACGCCCCTGCCATCACCGGCAGCAGCAGGCGCAGGTCCCGCAGCAAGTCGGCATAGGTCCGCAGGCTGGTGCCGATCCGCAGCGGCCGCATGTCGGTGCGCCGCAACGACTCGGTCATGCCGAACCAGATCGCCACCATGCATCCGAGCGCGAACGCAGCCTGGAATACGAAGATGCCGCGCCAGCTGGCCGCCACCAGCATCCAGCCCCCCAGCAGCGGAGCCAGGATCGGCGCGGCGCCCATCACCAGCATCAGCGTCGACAAGGCCCGCGCCGAAGCCTGCGGATCGAGTCGATCGCGGATGACCGCCCGCGAAACGACCATGCCGACGCCGCCACCCAGCGCCTGCACCAGCCGCCAGAACGTGAGTTGCTCGACGCTGGAGGACAGCGCGCACCCGATCGAGCCGACGACGTAGATGCCCAGTCCCGCGAGCAGCGGTGGACGACGTCCGAACCGATCGCTCAGCGGGCCGTAGACGAGTTGCCCGATCGCGAGGCCTGCCAGGAAGATCGGCAGCGTGCGCTCGACGGCACCCCGCGGGGTGCCGAGGTCCGCAGCGATCGCGAGGAATGCCGGCAGGTACATGTCGATGGACAGCGGACCGATCGCGGTCATCGCTCCCAGCAGCACCAGCCACCCGGGGAAGTGCGGCCTCATGTCGTGCGGCGAGTCTCCAGCGCCTTGCCGACCTTCTCCGCCATGTCACGGGAGAGTCCGGCCTGCGCAAGGCGTTCGAGCGCGCCGCGCATCTGTTCTCCGAGCGGCGCCACCATCCGGCGCCAGCCGAGCAAGCCTTCGACCAGCTTGGCCGCGAGCTGCGGATTGCCGGCGTCGATCTTCGCGAGCTGCGTGGCGAGCAGACGATATCCGCTGCCGTCGATAGCGTGGAATCCGCGCAGGTTCTCGCGCATGAACGTCCCGAGTACCGCACGCGTGCGATTCGGATTCGGCCTGAAATCCGGATGCGACAAGAGGGCCGTCACACGCTCCAGGCCACCGGGCCGTGCGGACCCTGCTTCCATCGCGAACCACTTGTCGAGCACCAGCGGCTCCTCGCGAAATCGCAGGTGGAACGCGTCCATCGCCTCTTCGCGCTCGGGAGAGTCGGAATCGCGAAGCGCGGCCAGACCGCCGATGGCGAGGCTCATGTTCGGCGAAGCCGAGCGTTCCAGCGCCAGGCCGCGGATGCGCGCCGAATTCAGGTCGCCGAGATACCACAGCGCGAGATTCGACAGGCTGCGCCGCGCCCGATTGTCCGCGGACAGCTCGGTGGGCATCCAGGCCGCCCATACCGAAAGCGGCCCGGTCAGCGCCTGTGCAATCGAATGGCGCAGACCGTCGCGCGCACGCGTGACCCTCTGCGGATCCAATGGCTCGATCTGCGCGGCCAGTTCGCTCTCGGCCGGCAGACGCAGCAGTTCGGCGAGCAGCGCTTTGTCCGACGGGGGGCTGGCGGCCAACAGCTGCAAGGTGTGCAGCAGCATCCTCGAATGCTCGCCGGCCTCGCCGTCCATCCTCTCGAACAAGGCATCGAGCATCAGGCGCTGCGCGGCTTCCCAGCGCAGGAAACCGTCCTCTTCGTACAGGACCAGCGCCGACAGTGCGTCCGGCGTGTAGGCGTAGCTCAGCTTCACCGGCGCCGAGAACCCGTGCAGGAACGCCGGCGTGGGCCGCGACTCGATGTTGTCGAAGCTCAACTCCGCTTCGGCGGACTCCAGCAGGATCAGATCCGGGCGCGGCATCAGCGGCGGCTGCGCCGTCAACGGAATCGGCTGGCCATCGGCATCGCGCAGGCTGAAGCGCAAGGGAATCGGCAGCGGCGTCTTCTGCGACTGATCGTGCGTGGGCGTCGTGTGCTGTCGCAGGCGCAGGCGATAGCGGCCCTTGGAAGCATCGTAATCGTCGGTGATCTCGACGCTCGGCGTTCCCGACTGCGAGTACCAGCGGCGGAATCCGTCGAGCTTCCGTCCACTCACCACTTCCAGCGACGCGAGCAGATCCTCGACGGTCGCCGCGGTACCGTCATGCAAGCGCAGGTAGTGGCCGATACCGGCGACGAAGCGGTCTTCGCCGATCACGCTGGCGAGCATGCGCAGGATCTCGGCGCCCTTCTCGTAGACGGTCGCGGTGTAGAGATTGTTGACCTCGGCGTACGCGTCGGGCCGCACCGGATGCGCCGTCGGTCCCGCATCCTCGGGGAACTGCAACGCGCGCAGCGTGCGCACGTGCTCGATACGTGTCACGTCGCGCGAGCCCAGGTCCGCGGAGAAGCACTGATCGCGATAGACCGTCAGGCCTTCTTTCAGAGACAGCTGGAACCAGTCGCGGCAGGTCACCCGATTGCCGGTCCAGTTGTGGAAGTACTCGTGTGCGATCACCGACTCGACGCCGTCGTAGTCGACGTCGGTCGCCGTCTGCGGCGATGCCAGCACGAAACGCGCGTTGAACAGGTTCAGCCCCTTGTTCTCCATCGCCCCCATGTTGAAGTCACGCGCGGCGACGACCATGTAGACATCGAGGTCGTACTCGAGCCCGTAGACCGACTCGTCCCACTGCATCGCCTTGCGCAGTGATTCCATCGCGTGATCGACGCGATTCTCGTTGCCTCGATCGACGTAGAAACGCAGCGCGACGTCCCGTCCGGACGGCGTGCGGTGGCGGCCTTCGACGCAGGCCAGGTCCCCGGCGACCATCGCGAAGAGGTAACAGGGCTTGGGATGCGGATCTTCCCAGACCGCGTAGTGGCGCAGATCGCCCGCCCTACCCGAATCCACGCAGTTGCCGTTGGCGAGCAGGACCGGATAGCGAGCCCTGTCGGCCTCGAGTCTCACGCGAAAGCGGCTGAGAACGTCCGGGCGGTCGAGGGCGTAAGTGATGCGAGAGAATCCTTGCGCCTCGCACTGGGTGCACAGCATCGGCCCCGACCGGTACCAGCCTTCGAGGGCGGTGTTCTTCTCCGGGTCGTTGCGCGTCAGCGTACGCAGCACGAAGGTGTCTGGAACCGACGGCAGTACCAAGCGGCCGGTCTCGACGCGGTAGTCGGCGGCGGCAACGGGCCGGCCGTCGAGTTCGATCGACAACAGTTCGATCTCGCGCCCATCGAGAACCAGTGGCGCGACCGGATCGGCTTCCGGATTGCGACGCAGGTGAAGCCAGGCCTCGACCGTCGTCAGCGCCTCGATGCTGACGCTCAACTCAATTCGGTCGAGCAGGAAATCGGACGCTCGGTAATCGCTGCGGAGAATCACGCGGACAGGGTCGAAAAGGGCTTTTGAAAGGATGGGTTGGAACGCCGGCTTACCATCAAGCGGAGCCGTCGCATTGTAGGTTGTCAGTACAGGGTCTGCCCGCTAGCATCCGGCGGTCTCGAATTCCCATTACCCCACTCGTATCCACCCGGAGCCCCCCATGACCGCTGCCGACATGATCCGCAATCTGCCCAAGGCCTTCGATGCTTCCGCCGCCCAGGGCACCGATTGCACGATCCAGTTCAACTGCTCCACGCCGATGCACGTCGTCATCAAGAATGGGACCTGCACCACCGGCGAAGGCACGGCGGCGAGCTCCGATCTCGCGATTACGATGGAAGACGACGATCTCGTCGCGCTGATGAAAGGCGAACTCAACGGAATGCAGGCCTTCATGACCGGCAAGCTGCAGGTCGAGGGCGACATGATGCTGGCACAGCGCATGGCCAGCTTCTTCGACTCGTCGAAAGTCTGAAGCCGAATACGCCGCATATGCAGAATCCGGCCCCGGGCGGTGACGCCCGGGGTTTTTCTTTGGTGCCGGTCGGCGATGGTCTGGCCCTTCAGGCCGAACATCGTCCCGACTGGAAGCCGCTGCTGATCGACTGGTCCTCCGTCGAACAGCGCAGCCGTATCCGTGCCGGCCGCAAGCAATTGCTGGCGCGCGCCGCCGGGCTGCACCTCAAACGCGATGCCCGGGTGCTCGACGCCACCGGCGGACTCGGACGCGACGCGTTCACCCTGGCCGCACTGGGCGCGCAGGTGGTCCTCGTCGAACGTCAGCCGCTGATCGTCGAACTGCTGCGCGACGCCCAGCGCCGCGCCCGGCTGCTGCCGGATCCGCTGCTGGTCGAGGCGGCAGACCGTCTGCTCATCGTCGGCTCCGACGCCCTCGACGTCGACGCCCTCCAGGGACCGTTCGACGCCGCCTATCTCGATCCGATGTACCCGGACGACGGCAAGACCGCGCTGCCGCAGAAGGAGATGCAGATGCTGCGCGACCTCGCGGGCGACGATGTCGACGCGGATCGACTGCTCGCCCATGCGCTGGGTCTGGCGCCGCGGGTGGCGGTGAAGCGCCCGCTGAAGGCGCCTCCGCTGGCGGGCGCCAAGCCGAACGCGGTGCTCGAAGGCACCCAGGCGCGCTTCGACCTTTACCTTTCGGCCTCGCCCTGATCACACTGCGTCATGTTGCGCCTCACGCTCGTCCGCCACGCCAAATCGTCCTGGGCCGATCCGGGCATGCGCGATTTCGAGCGCCCGCTCAATCCGCGCGGCGCTCGCGACGCCCCGGTGATGGCGGTGCGGGTCAGCGAACTACGCCGCCTGCCGGACCACTTGGTGTCGAGCCCGGCGCTGCGGGCCTTCACCACGGCCGGCGTTTTCGCCGAGCGCCTCGGCTTTGCGTCCGATGCGATCCGCCTCGAATCCCGGATCTACGAAGCCAGCCGCGAAACCCTGGTCGAGGTCGTTCGTGGACTCGATGCGACATCGCGCCACGCGATGCTGTTCGGTCACAACCCCGGTTTCTCCGAGCTTGCCCGTTGGCTGGCGACCTGCCCGTTCACCGACATGCCGACCTGTGCGATCGCTCATCTGGAGCTTCAGATCGGCGATTGGCGCGAACTCGGCCCCGGCTGCGGCAAGCTGGCGCGCTACCTCTACCCGAAAGACGGCGCCGGTTAGCCCGCGACCGTAGCCTGGACGAAGGCCGGGGAACTGCTCGCGGTACGTGGCGCAACCCCGGACTCCGTCCGGGCTACGGCAGCGCTGCTACTTCATCGACGCCAGATAGCGCTTCGCGTTCTCGCGGTAGAACTGCGCGTTCATCTGAAGGTTCTGGATCTCCTGCGGCGAGAGTTCGCGCACGACCTTGCCGGGAGTCCCCATGATCAGCACGCCGTCCGGATAGCTCTTGCGCTCCGGGATCAGCGATCCCGCTCCGACCAGGCTGTTCTTGCCGATCTTCGATCCATTGAGGATCACGGCCTTGATTCCGATCAGCGAGCCTTCGCCGATCTCGCAGCCGTGCAGCATCACCATGTGGCCGATCGTGCAGTTGGCACCGACACGAAGCTGGAACCCGACGTCCGTATGCAGCACCGAGCCGTCCTGGATGTTGCTGCCTTCGCCGACGATGATCTCGTCGCAGTCCCCGCGAAGCACGCAGTTGAACCAGACGCTGGCCTGCGCCTCCAAGGTGACGCGGCCGATCAGCGTCGCGTTCGGCGCCACGAAAGTGTCGCCCTTGAGCAAGGGCGTGCGATTCTCCAGGGTATGGATCATGTGGGCAGCGCATCGGATGAATGAAGAGAGTCGGACTATGGGCGCGGCCATGCGGCGGTCGCAAGCCTGGGCCGTTTGGTTTCTGCTGGTCCTGTTGCTTGCGGCCTGCGGCGGCGGCAGCGACCTCAAGCTGGGGCGACTCGACAGCGATGCCCGCATCCTGGCCTTCGGCGACAGCCTGACGTACGGCACCGGCGCCGATAAGGCACAGAGCTACCCGGCGGTGCTCCAGGAATTGATCGGCCGCCAGGTGATCAATGCCGGGATTCCGGGTGAAACCACGGCTCAAGGTCTGGAGCGTCTGCCCGGCGTCCTCGACCAGACCTCGCCCGCACTGGTGATCCTGTGTCTGGGTGGCAATGACATGCTGCGCCGCCAGGATCGCGCACGAATGAAGCAGAATCTGGGCGCGATGATCGAGCTGATCCGCGAGCGCGGGATCCCGGTCGTTCTGTTGGGCGTGCCCGAGCCCAAGCTGATCGGGCTGACGACCGAAGCCTCGTATCTGCAGCTCGCCGCGCAGTACGACCTATTGCTGGAAGCCGCGATCATCCCGGACGTGCTCGGCGACAAGGCGCGCAAGTCGGACCAGATTCATCCGAATTCCGCGGGGTACGCGGACATGGCAACTGCGGTGGCGAAATTGCTGCAGAAAGCGGGCGCGATCTAGAAACATCCTGTAGCGCGGACGAAGTCCGGGCTACGGGGCGTCACCAGAACTTTCCCGCCAGGCGCGTCAGCGAGCGCTGCAGGTTGGCGCGCGCTTGCGCCTCGCGCCGCGAGCGGAACCACTCCGTGATGTAGATCGGGTCCCGTTCCAGGAAACCGCTCAGGATCTTGCGCCGCCCGGTGCGGAACTGCTGCAACGGCACGTGCCGGTACTCCTGGCGGACCTGCTGCTCGTATTCGTCGAAGCGCTTGGCGCCGGCACCGAGGATCGACAGGTCGATGTCCGACATCAGTTCCTCGTCGGGCGTCTGCGGCTCGCCGTCGTGCCCGGTGATCAGGATCATCGACACGATGCGATCCTGAAGCGCGGACGTCGCGCCGGCGCGCTTGAGTTCGCGCTGCGCCCACTCGGCACTGCGCATCTCGTTGTCGGTCTTGCGCGGATCGTAGATCGCGTCGTGGAACCAGATCGCCAGTTCGATCGAGGCGCTGCTCTGTGCGAGCGATTGCGTCTGCTGCAGCAGTTCCAGGCACTCGGCGATGTGATGCAGCGTGTGGTACGCCCGATGCGGTTCGGAGTAGCGCTTGCGCAGGTCGGCGTGCAGTTCCATGCGGGCGACCAGACCGAGTTCGGCCCAGGGCTGCTTCCATCGCGCCAGACTCGCGCTCATGTCCGGCTCGCGAGTGCCTGCAGGCGCGGCAGCACGGCGGCCGCCCGCTCCGGGATCCTGACGCGCACCACCGACGAGACTTCCGACTCGCCCGGGTTGATCTCGATCGTCGGAACCCCCATGCGCGCCGCCTGCACGACCGGCCCCGAGATGTAGGGAAAGACGCTGGTGGTGCCGATGCTCATCACCAGGTCGACGCCTTCGCGCAGCGCAGCCTCCATGCGTTCGAGTGCGCGCACGGGCAGCGCTTCGCCGAACAGCACCACGCGCGGACGAACCGGCCCTCGACAGTCCTCGCAGCGCGGCGGCACCTGCAGGTGAGAGTAATCCTGCACCCACCACTGGCGCCGGCACTCGGTGCAGAAGAGTTCGTGCACGTTGCCGTGGATCTCGATCAGCTTTTCCTGCCCCGCGTCACGATGAAAACCGTCGATGTTCTGCGTGAGCACCGTGAAGCTGCGAAAGCCGTTGGCCATCCGTGCCAGCGCAACGTGTCCGGCATTGGGTCGCGCACCGCGACAGGAATGCTCGACCTGCACCAGGTATTTCCACGTCACCTCGGGCCGCGTACGGAGCATCTGGCCGGACAGCGCGACCTCGATGGGCATGGCGTCCTCCGTGAGCTCGGATTCGTACAGGCCACCGATGCCACGGTAAGTCGGTAGGCCGGAGTCGGCGGAGATGCCGGCACCCGTGATCACCAGCACCCGGCGTGCCCGTTGCAGGATCGCCCCGGCTTCCTCTATGAGCGCGTCGACGCTCACCGCTCGCGGCGTTCCATGTGCATGCGCGGCCCCGGCACGGGCCGCATAATCCTCACCTTAACCATCCGTCTCGCCTCATGCCTCGCAAGCCCGCGCACGAGCAGTTCGATACGCTCAAGGCCATCCAGGATCAAGCCTTTCACCTGTTCGGTCGTCACGGCTACGAGGGCGTTTCCATCGGGGACATCGCACAGGCCGCCAGGCTCAGCAAGGGCGCGCTCTACTGGCACTTCAGCGGCAAGGCCGAATTGTATCTGCACTGCCTGGGCCGGCTGCACGGCCTGTTCCGGCAGTACATCTTCGACCCGATGTCGCAGACCGGCGATCCGGTGACCGGCATCCTCCACATGTTCCGCGGACTCGAGCAGGTCTTGCGCGATCCGACCCTGGAACAGGGCGTGGCCGGCTACTGGCTGATCCCGGATGCGCCGGAGACCCAGGCAATGCTGCGAGCGCAGGCCGACTTCGAAGCCGCATCCCAGGCGGTGATCGAGCAGATCCTGCGCCGCGGTGTCGAACAGGGACGCTTCGATCTCGCCGGCGATCTCGAGGACATCTCGCGGGCCATGATCTCGCTGATGGAAGCGGTGGTGCTTCCGCTGCGCTACAAATCGCAGGAAGAAGTGCACCGGATGATGGCGGTGCTGGCGCGCACCTTGTTCCGGGCCTACGCGAAGGGCGACGAGGTGTTGAAGCTGGCGAAGATGTTCTGAGCGCTTTCCCGGACTTCGTCCGGGCTACGGCGCCGGTGTGGCCCGAACGGAGTCCGGGGCCGCGCCCGTTCAGCGCAACTCCCGCCTCAGGATCTTCCCCGTCACCGTCTTCGGCAGCTCCGGCAGGAACTGCACCACGCGCGGGTACTTGTAGGCTGCCATGCGCGTCTTGCAGAACTCGGTGATCTCCTCGGCCGTCGCATTCGTGCCGGGCTTGAGACTCACGACGGCCTTCACGCTCTCGCCGCGGTATTCGTCCGGGATGCCCACCACCGCCGCCTCGCGCACCGCGGGATGGGTGTACAGCACGTCCTCCACCTCACGCGGCCAGACCTTGTAGCCGGCGGCGTTGATCATGTCCTTCTTGCGATCGACCAGATACAGCCAGCCCGACGCGTCGAGTACGCCGATATCGCCCGTGTGCAGCCAGCCGTCGCGGATCGCCTCGGCCGTTTCCTTGGGTTTGTTCCAGTAGCCGCCGACGACCTGCGGCCCGCGGATCACGATCTCGCCGGACGCTCCCGCTTCCACCGCCTGAGCGGTCTCGACATCGACGATGCGGATCTCGGTATTGAACGTCGGCACGCCGACCGACAAGGCGCCGAAATCGGGATCCACCGGTCCGCGCAGATCCTTGGGCGTCACCGTGCTCGGCGACGTAGTCTCGGTCAGACCGTAGGCGTTGCGGATGTAGATGCCGAATTTCGACTCGAACTGCTCGACCACCGCCGGGGCGATCGGCGCTCCGCCCGAATAGATGGTCCGCAGGCTCGCCAGGCTCGTCGGCGTGGCCGAAGGATGGTTCATCAGCGCGATCAGCGCCGTGATGGCGCCGATCGTGAACAAAGGCCGGTGCTCGGCGATGGCATCGAGCACGACGCCGGGCTCGAAGCGGTAGGCCAGGGTCAGCGGGCCGGCGAGCAGCATCGACAGCGCGATGTGCCCGATCAGGCCGGTGATGTGGAACAGCGGCGCGATGCCGAGCACCCCTGCCGCTTCCGGCAACTCCATCCAGTCGCGATAGACCTGCGCCGTGAACGCCACGCTGCCGTGCGAATTCATCGCCCCCTTGGGCAGGCCGGTCGTACCCGAGGTGTAGACGAGCATCGCCACGTCGCTGCCCAGGTACTCGACCGCCGGTGGCTTTTCGCCCCGGTGCCGGTCGATGCATTCCATGAAATCGATCGTCGTCACCGGACGGTCGTGCGCACTCGACGCGAACAGGCGCGCGTCCTGCCGGCTCTGGAATTCGAGTTCCGAGGTGGTGATGACGGTGGCGACCGGATGCTCGTGCAGCACCTTGCCGAGCACGTCGCGATACGCCGACTCGTGCGCCAGGATCGCGGCCGGCTTGCAGTCCGACAACAGCAGCCCGAGTTCGCGTTCGCGATTCATCGGGTTGATCGACACCGCGATGGCGCCGGCTTTCCAGCTCGCCACCAGCCCGATGACGAATTGCGGCACGTTCTGCAGATACAGCGCGACGCGATCGCCTCGCGTCACGCCCCCTTCGATCAGCGCGCAGGCCAGCGCATCACTGAGCGCGTCCATGTCGCCATACGTGAGCGTGGCGTCGAAATAATGGATTGCCGGCCGGTCCGCCGCGCGCGCGACCGCGGCGCGGAACAGCGACAGCGCGTGCGGATGTTCGACGACGATGTCCGCGGCATGCCCGCGGGAATACAGCGCCGTCCAGGGTCGTGGCGTCGTCATCGGAATCCTTCAGTGCCTCCAGTGCGCCGACTCGAGCCGCGGCGTCCGCGGCCTGCCCTCGTCGTCGTCACCGTCTTCTTCCCCGCCGGCACCCGGCGGCCCGGGCAGGCGGATCATCGACACCGGCAGCCAGTCGGCGGCGATCCGCACGACCAGCACGAAGCCTTCGCGCTCGCTGCCCGGGGTCGTCTTCAGGAAATGGCAGAACGCGTACTGCTCGTTCTGCACGCATTCGGGCGTGATGTCGTTCGGCGGTGGACCACCGAAGAAATCCTCCAGGTCTTCCGGTCTCGATTCACGGTGTTCGCAGCCGCCATGGCAGCTCACGTCGAGCCAGGAGCCGTCGGGTTGGCGGTCCTCGAATTTCCAGCCGACCGGCGTCTGCGACACGCGCAGGAATTTTTCCGTGGGTTGTCCGGCGTCGTCGATCGCGACGAACACGCCGGACGCCGAGGCGGACATTGCGTTCGCAGAGCCGGACAGCGTCGCCGCAAGGAGCATCACCGCTGCCAGGATCTTCTGCATGGCTACTTGATGACGACCGGGTTCACCGGCGCACCGGAACCGTTGACGACCTTCAGCGGAGCGGCGACGTACAGGAACGACCACTGGCCGTCCTTCTCGCAGTCCGCGGCGAGCAGGTCGAGCTGCGCGATTTCGGTGAACGTGATGCCCAGGTTGCTCATCAGCGCGATGTGCAGCGGCAATGCCGCACCGGACACCGGATCGATCGTCACCTCGTTCGCGATCGTGTCCGTGACCAGGTTGGGAATCTCCATCTTGTGGAACCAGTCCACCAGTTCGGGCGTGTACGTCAGGCCCGGCTCGACGAAGTTCTTGTAGAACTCGGCACGATCCTTCTCGTAGAAGGCGCTGATCCAGCCGGTACGCACCACCAGGACGTCGTGCTTCTCGATCGTGACGCCCTGCTTCTTGGCGGCGGCGAGCAGGTCTTCGTGCGTGAAGGTCTCGCCCGGATCCAGCGAGGCCTTCCCGCGATGGCGCGCCATGTCGATCAGGACACCGCGGCCGACGATGCCGCGCTCGGCCAGCGGCAGCACGCTGACCTTGGACATGCCCCCGATCGTCGTGTTGGCGTCGTAGCCGTTGTAGAGCTTGCCGTCGCACCAGACGTGACCCAGCGCGTCGTACTGCGTGGAGCCCTGCAGGTACATGAACATGACGTCGTCGGCGTAATGCAAACCGCCCGGGAACGCCGGTCCCTTGCCACACAGGAAGTGGCCCTCGTCGAGCACGTTCATACGCTTGGCCTGGTCACGACCGGGCCACACCGGATCGCCCTTGGGATTGCCCATCTGCACCTGCAAGGTGAAGGTCTTGCCCTGCTTGACGCTGGCGACGCCGCGCAGCACCTCGGCGGACGTCAGGAAATTCAGCGACCCCACTTCGTCATCGGCGCCCCAGCGGCCCCAGTTCTTCGGAGCATTCTTCAGAAGTTCGCCGACGCCCGGAACCTGCTTCTCCATGTCTCTTGTCTCCTGCCTCGCGTGGGTGCGACCTTCGTGACACGGGCCGCTTCGTCCGAAGCTAACCCTGCGCTCGCCGGGGCATCAAGTGGTGTGCCCCCTCAGCCATCCCCGTGCCAGCCGCAGTTCGTCGTAGCCGTATTCGCCACCGAGCGCGTCCCAGGCCTGCTTGAGCCGCGCGTCTCCATGCAGCTGCAGCGCCTGGACCATCGTCTGCAGGCGTTCCGTGGACAGCAGCCTGCTCAAGTCCAGCGGCGTGCCCGCCGACAGCAGGGCTTCGAGGTGCGCGGCGACGGTGTTCGCCGACAGACCGCGCTCGGCCGCGATGCGTTCCGGACTCATTCCGCCGTCGAACATCGCGCGCGTCTTGCGCACCGTCTCGGCGTCCACGGCATCCGCCGCGTCCGCCTCACCACGCTCCGGTTCGAAACCCGCCGATGGCGAACCCGCGACCGGCAGATTCAGTTCGGTCCGGAACGCGCGGATGCTGGCGACGAAGGCCGGCCCGTACTGCGCCAGCTTGCGGCTGCCGACGCCCGATATCTGCGCGAATGCCTCCGCTCCGCAGGGCTGGCGCATCGACATCTCGCGCAGGCTGGCATCGCTGAAGACGACGTAGGGCGGCAGGTTCTGCGCGTCCGCGATCTCCTTGCGCAGGCCGCGCAGGCGCATGAACAGGGCCTCGGACTGCGGCTGTGCCTCGACCGGCTCGGACGCCGCGCCTTTTGCCGCGCTCTTCTTTCCACGCGCGACCTTCACGCGCGGGGGCGGCGCTGCGATCTCGACGCGGCGCTCGCCCTTGAGCACCGCGCGGCTGGCTTCCACCAGTCCCAACACCGGATAGCCGTCCGTGGATTCGGCCAGCAGGCCCTGGTGCAGCAGGGCCCGCACCAGGTGGCGCCAGTCGTCCTGTGACCGATGCTTGCCGATGCCGTAGGTGCTCAACGTCTGGTGGCCACGATCGATCAGCTTCTGGTTCTCGACGCCGCGCAGGATGTCGATCGCCGTCGCCGCGCCAAAGCGCTGCCCGCGCTGCGCGAGACGCGCCACGCAGGACAGCAGCTGCTGCGCTTCCAGGGTCCAGTCCTGCGTGTCGCGCGGCTGCGTGCAGTTGTCGCAGGCGCCGCAGTTTCCCGGGAACTCCTCGCCGAAGTAGCGCAGCTGGATCGTGCGCCGGCAGGCGGTGGATTCCGCGTAGTCGATGATCTGGCGCAACTGCTGGCGCGCGATGCGCTGCTCGGCGGCCAGCGGCTCCTGTGTGTTCGGGTCGACCTTCTGCGCGATCAGGAACTCGGCCGTGCGGATGTCGCCCGGCCCGAAGTACAGCGTGCAGGCGGCGGGTTCACCGTCGCGGCCGGCGCGCCCCGCTTCCTGGTAGTAGCCCTCTATCGTGCGCGGCAGGTCGTAGTGGATCACCCAGCGCACGTCCGGCTTGTTGATGCCCATGCCGAACGCCACCGTGGCGCACATGACCTGCGCGTCATCGCGGATGAAGCGCTCCTGGTTCACGCGGCGCGTCTCCGCATCGAGACCGGCGTGGTACGGCAACGCGCGAATGCCCTGATCGCTGAGCTGCGCCGCGAGTTCGTCGACGCGCTTGCGCGACAGGCAGTACACGATACCGGCGCCCCCCTTGCGCGCCTGCGCCAGCAGCTCCGGCCAGGCCTGCTTGGCCTTCGGCCGCACCGCGTAGAACAGGTTCGGCCGGTTGAAGCTCGACACGTGCAGACGAGCGCCCCGCAGACGCAGCTGCGAAACGATGTCGGCACGCACGCGGGCGGTGGCGGGGGCGGTGCAGGCGCAGACCGGCACGTCCCAGTGACTGCGCGATGCGGGCCAGCGGGCCGCTCAGGAAATCCGGCATCAGCAGGCGCTCGGGCGCCAGGTACAGCAGCCGGCACGCACCGTCGAGCGTGGCGGCCAGTACGTCCGCGGATTCGCGCGCGCTCAACGTGGAGTTCAGGAATCCCGCCGGAATTCCCATCGCGCGCAGCTGGCGCACCTGGTCCTGCATCAGCGCGATCAGCGGTGAGACCACGATCATCACGCCGGGCCTGAGCAGCGCCGGCAGCTGGAAGCACAGCGACTTGCCGCCGCCGGTGGGCATGATCGCCAGCAGGTCGCGGCCGTCCAGGGCGTCGCGTACCACGGCTTCCTGGCCCGGACGGAATGCGTCGAAGCCGAACCAGCGTTTCAGCGCGGCAGCGAGCGGGCCGGCGGGTGCGGGCGGTGCTCCGGCCACAGCCGTTGGCGACGAGGAAGACGACATGGAAAGCGAACGACGAAGTGACCCGGCCAGACTAGCAAACCACTGGGCGCGAGAAGGCGCACGTGGATACGCAGGGCGGCAGCCCCCGTAGCCCGGACGAAGACCGGGGTTGCGCCACGTATTGCGAGCGATACCCCGGACTTCGTCCGGGCTACAGGGTCGCGGTTACACCTCGGCCTTGTCGCCCTCGCGCTCGAGCCAGTCCTTGCGATCGGATGCCCGCTTCTTGGCCAGCAGCATGTCGAGCACCGGCTCCGCCGGGCTGTCGTCGAGCGACAACTGCACGAGACGGCGCGTATCCCGCGCCATCGTCGTCTCGCGCAGCTGGATCGGGTTCATCTCGCCCAAGCCCTTGAAACGCGTGACCTGGATCTTGGCGCGGTTGCCCTCGGCCGTCAGGCGATCGAACACCCCCTGCTTCTCGGCTTCGTCGAGCGCGTAGTAGACGTTCTTGCCGGCATCGATGCGGAATAGCGGCGGCATCGCGATGTAGACGTGACCGGCTTCGACCAGCGGCCGGTAGTGCTTCAGGAACAGCGCGCACAGCAAGGTCGCGATGTGCAGGCCGTCGGAATCGGCATCGGCGAGCACGCAGATCTTGCCGTAGCGAAGCTGGCTCAGGTCGGACGATCCGGGATCCACGCCGATGGCCACGCTGATGTCGTGGATTTCCTGCGAGCCCAGCGCCTCGTTGGAGTCGACTTCCCAGGTGTTCAGGATCTTGCCGCGCAGCGGCATGATCGCCTGCGTGTCGCGATCGCGCGCCTGCTTGGCCGAGCCGCCCGCCGAATCGCCTTCGACCAGGAACAGCTCGGTCTGCGCAAGATCCGTGAGCACGCAATCGGCCAGCTTGCCGGGCAATGCCGGACCGCTGGTGATCTTCTTGCGCACGACCTGCTTGGCCTGCTTCATGCGCGCGTTGGCGTTGGCGATCACCAGCTGCGCCACCAGCTCGCCCTGGTCGGGATGCTGGTTGAGCCACAGACCGAACGAGTCGTGCACGACGCCGCCGACGAAGGCGGCCGTCTCGCGCGAAGACAGACGTTCCTTGGTCTGCCCGGCGAACTGCGGGTCCTGCATCTTGACGCTGAGCACGTAGGCGCAGCCCTGCCAGACGTCTTCCGGCGTCAGCTTGAGGCCCCGCGGCAGCAGATTGCGGAACTCGCAGAACTCGCGGATCGCCTCGGTCAGGCCGGTGCGCAATCCGTTGACGTGGGTGCCACCCTGGGCCGTCGGAATCAGGTTCACGTAGGACTCGGCGATCGGCTCGCCGGGTCCGTCACCATTGATCCACAGCAAGGCCCAGTCTGCCTCCTCGCGCTGCCCCTTGAAGTGACCGACGAAAGGCTCCGCCGGCAGTGTGTCGACGCCGGTCAGCGAATCCTTGAGGTAGTCGGTCAGGCCGTTCTCGTACTGCCAGACGATCTGCTCGTTGTTGATCTGGTCGTCGAGACTCACGCGCAGGTTCGGACATAGCACGGCCTTGGCGCGCAGCACCTGCTTGAGGCGCGGCAGCGCGAACTTCGGCGAGTCGAAGTACTTCGGATCGGGCCAGAAGCGCACCGTCGTGCCGGTACGCGACTTGGGCACCGTGCCCACCGCCTTGAGCGGCGTGTGCTTGTTGCCG
>CAZXXM010000021.1:12436-15940 GCA_964644715.1 uncultured Salinisphaerales bacterium | reverse complement strand
GGAACGGATGCGCGGGTACGGCACCCCGAACATGCGGCGCGCGAATTCGACGAGTCGCGCGCGCACAGCCGCCGGATCGGCCGGCAGCGCGCGCACGTCTTCCGGAACGAATCGGGGCAGGCCGCGCGTGGAGAATCCGAGCAGCGCGATCCCGTCGTGCTGTCGCGCCTGCGCCTGCTGCAAAACCGTCAGCATCGCGCCCATCGAGTGGCCGACACCGAGGCTGTGCAGCCCGGGCATCGCGGGAATGCCTTCGGCGAGCCGCCCTTCGCGCAGTCGCGCGAGCACGTCCGCGGTGGCGTGCGCGTTGGCCTGCGCGAGGACGTCGGGCGTCAGCGCGTAGCCGTCCACCGGCCGGCTGCTGCCGCCGAGCCCCAGGTGATCGATCGTGACAACGATGAAGCCGCGCGCCGCCATCTGCGCGGCGAAGCTGAAGCTGTCGTCTTCGCCGGCCTGCAGGTCGAAGTAGCGGCGGTTCATGTTGCCGCCGGCGAGGCAGACGAGCGCCACCGGCGCGTCGCCAGGCCTCGCGGGCAGGAAGACGGAGGCCGCGACGTGGAGGGCAGGTTCGCCGTCGAGCCGGACGTTCGACGGGATCAGCAGATCGAATGATCGGGAAGACATCAGGTCGCTTTCACCTCGAACGCAAAGCCCCGGCTTGCACCCTGGCTACACGGCTCCCAGCACCGTGCCCGCCATCCCCGACGATACGAGCACATGCTCCACCGTCTTCTTCGTCACCTGGTTCGCCGACGTGCCGCGAATCTGGCGCACGCCCTCGATCATGCTGTTCATGCCGTGGATGTAGGCCTCGCCCGACAGACCGCCGTTCGTGTTCGTCGGCAGCGCGCCGTCCAGCGCCATGCCGCCCGACTTCACGAAGCCGGCGCCCTCGCCGGGCTTGCAGAAGCCGAAGGCTTCGAGCTGCAGCAGCACGTGCGGCGTGAACGCGTCGTAGATCATCGCGGCCTGCATGTCCGTCGGCCCCAGGCCCGTCATGCCCCACAGGCGTTTCGCGACGCCCTTGGCCTCGGGCATCTCGGTGAGATCGTCGTGGTAGTAGTTCGAGATGACTTCGGTGTTGTACGGAATCGACTGCGTCGCGCCGAGGATCTTCACCGGCTTCTGTTTCATGTCGCGCGCGCGATCGAGGCTGGTCACGAGGATCGCGACGCCGCCGTCGCTCTCCTGGCAGCAGTCGAGCAGGCGCAGCCAGGGCTCCTGGATCCACTTGGAATTCTGGTGATCCTCCAACGTGATCGGCTTGCCGAAGAACCAGGCATCGGGATTGGTGGCGGCATACGCGCGCTGCTGCACCGATACGTAGCCGAGGTCGCGGTTGGTGACGCCGTACTTGTGCATGTAACGCGCGGCCTGCAGCGCGCCCCAGCTCGCCGGCGTCATCGCGCCGTACGGCACGCACCACAGCAGCGAGCCGGTGCCGTTGCCGGACTGGAAGGCCATCATCTGCTGGTTGGGGTTCTGGCCAAATCGATATTGGCTACGCTCGTTCATCGCACGCCAGATCAGCACGTGCCTGCACAGGCCGGCGTTCACCATCGCCATCGCCTGGTAGATGGTCGCCGCGGCGGCGGCACCACCGCCCGGAATGCGCGTCGTGTACGCGAGATCCTTCACGCCCAGGCAGCGCGCGAGCATGACCTCGTCGCTGTTGTCGATCGTGAACGTGATCATGCCGTCGATGTCGTGCGGGCTGATGCCGGCATCGTCGCAGGCGGCCTTCGCGCACTCGGCGGCGAGCTGCAACTCGCTGCGACCGGAAGCCTTCGAATACTCGGTGTGTCCGATGCCGGCAATCGCGGCATCCGTGAACGTTCGGGTCATGTCGGGTCTCAGGCCTGCTTCGAACGCGGCCGGAACACCGGCACCTTGTGATTACCCATCGTCGGCTCGAAGAAGACTTCGACCTCCATGTCCTGCTTCACATCCTCGTAGGCGACGCCGACGAGATTCGAGACCATGCGTGTGCCTTCCTGGAGCTGCACGATGACCACGATCGGCGCTTCCTTGAACCCGAACGGCGGCGGATGACGCGGGATGGTCCAGCCGTGCACGGTACCGTAGCCGGAGAGCTTCACTTCCTCCCGCTTGAGGCTGTGGCAGTGCGGGCACATCGGCCGCGGCGGGAAACGGAACTGCTGGCAGTCCCCGCATTTCTCGCCGAGAAATTCCTCCTTGTCGGAGGCGTCCCAGAAGAACTTGGCGTCGTGCTGAATGATCGGCGCGATGCGCGTGGGCTTGGGCGGTGGCGGAGGTGCGTCGGGAGCCTGGGTCATGCCGTGTGTTCCTGGTCGGTTACCCGAACGATACCGGCGCGCACGCGTCAGCGGCTTGCTGCAAACGGGTGAGCGCATCCGTAGTTCGTAGCCGGACGAAGTCCGGGGTTCTCCTCGCAGAACAGAGTTCACCCCCGGACTTCGTCCGGGCTACGAGGGCGTGAGCCCTCGGACCTCATCCCAACAGGGTACGAGCCGCCGTCGCGGGCTGGCGATGATGCGACCTGATCATTTTCCAAGAACGAGCGAGGAGAACGACATGACGCACCCGATCCTGGGCCAGGGCGCCACCGTGGTGTTCGGCGGCAGCGGCGGCATCGGCCAGGAAGTGGCCAAGAGTTTCGGCGCGGCCGGATCGGACGTGGCCGTGATGTACCGCTCCAAGCGCGAGGTGGCCGAACGCGTGGCCGGACAGATCCGCGAAGCCGGCCGGAAGGCGACGCTGCACGCGGCCGACGTCACCGACGCGGCGCAGGTGCAGTCCGCGATCGCCGACGTGATCGCCGCGCACGGGCGCATTCACACCGTGGTCTGGGGCGCCGGTCCGGTGGTCGAACAGGTCCACCTCGCCGACACGACGCAGGCGTTGTGGAAGCGCTCGATCGACATCGAGGTGCATGGTTTCTTCAACGCGGTGCAAGCCACCCTGCCCCACTTGCGCAGCGGAGGCGGCGGTTCGTACGTGCACCTGGGCTCGGCGGGCCACGTCTGGTGGCCGGCCAAGGACGGCCTGTCGGTGGCGCCCAAGGCCGCGAACGAAGCGCTGGTGAAAGGGATCGCCAAGGAGGAAGGCCGCCACAACGTGCGCGCCAACTCGATTCTCGTCGGCGTCATCGAGGCCGGCATGTTCCTCGAACTGCTGCAGCGCGGCGTGTTCGACGACGCCTGGACCGCCGAGGTGCAGAAGATGCTGGCGATCAAGCGATGGGGGAAGCCTGAGGAAATCGGCTCCGCCGCCGTGTTCCTCGCCACCAACGGCTACGTCACCGGCCAGCAACTCAATGTGTCCGGAGGGTTTGGCGTCTGAGCCCGTGTGCGGAGTCGATCCGACGCTAGGTCATGTGCGGCGGCGCTCGCAGAATCACGCCCCGCCCCATCACGCTGGAACTGGAACGCCATGCTGCGCCTTGCCAAAATCCTGCTGTGCACCGCGGTCCTCGCGTCGGGCCTGTCCGCCTGCGGCGATTCGTCCAACCGGACGCTGCCC
>CAZXXM010000021.1:0-12336 GCA_964644715.1 uncultured Salinisphaerales bacterium | reverse complement strand
GGTCCTCGCGTCGGGCCTGTCCGCCTGCGGCGATTCGTCCAACCGGACGCTGCCCGAGTCCAACGTCCGCGGCGACTCGGCAGATTCGCACGGCGATGCGGTGGCGAAGTGTGATGCGGCGATGGCCTCGATGCCGTCGTCGCCCCGCTCAGGCCTATCGCGCGCCGGCCTGATCTGCGAGATCAATATTCCGTCGCCGATCGATTCAGACGACAAGATCGCATTCCAGGTCTTCGAGCCGGCAACGCTCGTCGGCGGGCAGAAATATCCACTGGTGCTCGAAGGTCACGGCTTCTCGGGCAGCCGGCAGAAGAACGACGCCGGGCCGGGTATTCCCGGGTTGTCCGCTCCGATCGGCGCCTTGCGCGCGGCCGGCTACGGAATCATCAGCATCGACCAAGCCGGGCACGGTGAGACCGGCGGCACGATCCGCGTGATGGACCCGGACCAGGAGGGCCGCTTCCTGGTCGCGATTCTCGACTGGCTGGAGACGCATCTGGACTGGTATGCCGTCGGTCCTGATCTCGACGCCGGCGAAGACAACATGCTGCTCGGTGCCATCGGCCCGAGCTACGGCGGCGGCTACCAATACCTGATCCAGTCCATCGATCCAAAGAAGCGGCTCGACGCGATCGTTCCGCAGATCACGTGGAATGACCTGACGTACAGCCTCAATCCGGGGGGTGTCATCAAAGCGCTGTGGGACGTGATCTTGTTCTCGATCGGACAGACGGCCGGAGGCGGCGGCAACTTCGACCCGTTCGTGACGAACACCCTGGTCAGCGGATTCGCGGCGAATCGCATCGACGGTTTCGGGCTGGATTTCTTCCGTTACCACGGGCCGGGGTATTTCTGCAGCGGCATCCCGGTCGCAACGAATGGCGGTCCTGGCACGGCACCCGACCACGCGCCCGTTGCGCCGACCGCCGTGCACGCCCTGATGTTCCAGGGCTTCCGCGACACGCTGTTCAACTTCAACGAAGCCTGGCGCAACTACGGATGCCTCAATGACGCCGGCGGCGACGTGCGCCTGCTGACCTACCAGGGTGGACACAACTCACTGCAGGTCGTACCCGACGTGTCGGCACTCGTCACACAGCCGGACGGCATCCTCGATTTCAGCTGCGGAGACATCAACGCCGACGTCGCCACGGTCGCCTGGTTCGACCAGTACCTGAAGGGCATTCCGGGCGCTGCGGACGCGGTGCTACGCGGCGCCGAGGTGTGCTATTCGCTGTCGCCAGGCGATGCGATCCACGTCGATCGCGTGATCTCCGGCACGCAGGGCAGCGAGTTCGCGGTGCCGCCAACGGGTGTACTCGCCGGCGCCCAGGCCGTGCTCGCTACCACCATTCCGCTGTACGTCACGCCGACGAGTGGGGGTGTGATGGCGGGTGTGCCGCACCTGGAAGTGACGCTGAGCGAGCCGGTTCCGGGACTCATCTCCGATCCAGACAACGTCATCGTGTTCGTCGGCACCGGTCGCACGCGGCTGGGCGTCTGGGAACTCGCCGACAACCAGGTGCAGCCCTTGCGCGGATTGGGAACCCATATCGTCGACCTGCCCGGCATCGGCGAACGTCTGGCGGCGGGCGATCAGGCCGGCTTGTTGCTGTACGGCCTGCACGAACAGTTCCTCGTGACCGGCGGCATCAACGTCGCGAGCCCGGTGATCGGCGCAGTGAGCATGACGGGCAAGGCCTGGCTGCCGCTGCTCACGCAACCGTAACCCGCAGCTCGGACGAAGTCCGAGGCTGTTCTCGCAAATCGAAGAGAACCCCCCGGACTTCGTCCGGGCTATGGGCCGTGGATTACGGATTACTTGAACAGGCCGACGAAGCGCACGATCCCGTCGATCAGCTTCACCGTCCACGGCGGCACTGGCTTGCCGTCGATGAGCTGGCGGAGCTGCTTCTTGTATTTCTCGGTCAGCGGCGGAAACATCGAGCGCGGCTCGATCACCGGCGGACCTTCTTCGACGATCGCGCGACCGTTCGAGCACTCGTTGAACGTGGCGAAACCAACCATGCGGCCGATGCCGCTGGCATTCACGCCGCCGAAGGGCAGCAGCGGATTGGTGCCCGACTGCACGACGTTATGGTTGACCACGAGGCTGCCCGAGGTCGTGTGCGCGATGTACCAGTCGATCTCGGTGCGGTCTTTCGCGAAGACGTAGGCCGCCAGCGGCTTGGGCCGTGAGCCGATCTCGCGGATCACGTCCTCGCGCGTGCGGAACGGAATCACCGCGATCACCGGCCCGAAGATCTCTTCCTGCATGAGCTTCATCGAGCCGGTGACGTTCGTCACGACGGTCGGCGCGATGTAGCGGTCGTCGGCCTGGTACTCGCCGCCGCAGACGATCGTCGCCCCCTGCGCGCGCGCGTCCTCGACCAGCGCGCGGATGCGCTCGAAGTGCCGCGTGTTGATGATGCGCGGGTACTCGGGATTCTTGTCGTAGCCCTCACCCTTGGGGTCGTACATGGCCTTGATCTCGCGCACCAGCGTCGAGACGTAGCGATCCATCACCGATTCGTGCACCAGCACGTAGTCCGGCGCGATGCAGGCCTGGCCTGCGTTGCACATGCGGCCCCACGAAGTCTTCAGCGCCGCGTCCTCGACATCCGCGCTCTTGTCGACGATCGAGGGGTTCTTGCCGCCCATCTCCAGCGTCACCGACGCGAAGTGATCCGCCGCCGCCTTCATGACGATGCGGCCGACGTGGTTGTTGCCGATGTAGAAGATGTGGTGGAAAGGCTGAGCGAGCAGCGCTTGTGCCGTCTCCGCACCGCCCTCGATGACGGTGACTTCGCCGTCCGGGAACGCTTCGCGAACGATGCGCGCAACCAGCTTCGACGAATGCGGAGAGAGTTCCGAAGGCTTCAGGATCACCGCATTGCCGGCGGCGATCGCACCCAGCGTCGGCAGCAGGCCGATGACGTACGGCGCGTTCCAGCTCGGCAGCACCAAGACCATGCCCTTGGGCTCGTAGCGCACGTAGCACTTCTTGCCGAGCGTCATCAGCGAATTGGGCGCGCGCCGGGGCGTCATCCAGTCTTCGAGATGCCGCGCGATGTAGTCCGCCTCGAACTTGAGCATCACCAACTCGCCGTCCATGTCCGGCGGCGACAGACCGCGCTCTAGCTTTCCGGTCTCGTAGATCTCGTCGCGGTACTTGAGCACCGTGGCCATCAGCCGGCGGACTTTGGCGACCCGCTGCGCGGCCGTGGTGTCGACCAATGCCGGCGCGATCGCCGCAACCCGGCGGAACGTGGCCGGGACGTCGGCCATCGCCGGCGTTTCGAGAAGGGGAGCGTTCATGGGCACGATGCGGCCTAGGGTAGCGGGTGCCCGAATGGTCCGATCAACGCGCGAACCCGGCATCCCCCAAAGCAAGTACCCAGTCCCGCGACACGCGCGGCGACGGAATCCCCGCATCGCCGTCTCGTCAGAAGCCCGGGCGCGATGAACGCCCGGGCTTCGAAACCGCGGCGACGACTACCCGACGCGGCGGCAGACTTCCTGGGTCGTGGTGCCGCTCTCGACGCGATTCTTGTTGACCTGCTGGCCGGCGATCGCGCCGCCCGCCGCGCCCACGCCGGTGGCGATGTCCTTGCCGCTGCCGCCGCCGATCTGGTTGCCGACGACGCCGCCGATCACCGCGCCGACCACCGGGCCCGCGATCGGATGATCGCCCTTGGTCTGGACGGTCTCGGTGGTGCACTCGATCCGGTTTCCATCCGCGTCCGTGTAGACACGCGCCATCGCGCCGGACATCGCGCTACCGAGCACCGCCGCCGCCATCAGACCGCCCACCATTCGCTTGTTCATCGCTTGCTCCTTCATGCCGGTTGTGACGATTCCACGATCAACTGCCGGACTGAACTGACGGTGAACTTCGAACCGGTCCTTGCGCTCAGTTGTTGCGTTGGCTCTGGCGGCGGACCTCTTCCGGATTGTCTCCCTCGGTCGCCCAGATGCCGCGCCGTGCTTTCTTGGCTTCCTTCTGCGCGTCGGCATAGGCACCGTCGCTTTCCGTTTTCAAGTCCGTGGCCCAGCCCTCGCGCACGAGCAGGCTGTTGAGGCTCTGGTCGTCGACGCTGCAGTTGGCGCCCGCGTTGGCGCCGTCCTTGCCGGTCACGGCCTCGCAGCGCACCGTCTTTCCGGAGATGTGATGACGCAGCGCAGTCGCCGCGGCCTCGCCGCATTTCCAGGGCTTGGCATCACGCAGGCAGACCTGATCGTCGTCCGGCGCGTCGATACCGTGCAGCCTCACCTTCTTGCCCTCGATCTTCAGCGTCCCCGCATCGACGACCGTCGCGCTACCCGAGATCGTCTCGGCCGCGACCGCCTGCAGCGCGGGAAATCCGGAGCCCCATCCCAGCAGCAGGATCGGCAGAACGAAGCGACGGACGCGGGGGCGTTGAACCTGGGACGGACGGGGCATGGCACGGACTCCTCGGAGGGTGGCCGAAGATTCTGCCTCCGCGCCTGAACGCCGACTGTAGACGCGCAGGCCGTCGTGAGGTGACGGATCGGGCCGCCTCAGCCCAGTCGATGAACCTCGACGGCGGTCGACATCGAATGGCCGTCGATGTCGAGATAGAGCTGCCCTTCGGTGAACGAAACCGACAGCTTCGAACGCCGCTGCAGCCGCTTCGATGCGTCCGCGACGAAGTCCCGGGCGAAGGCGTGGACCGGAATCTCGGCGGCGCGATGGATGCGGGCACCCGCGTATTGCGCCAGCAGCGGTTCGACCTGGCGGTGCGTGTACAGCGCGGCTCGCCCGGCGAGCTTGCTGCCGCGGTGCAGGCGATCCGCGTCGGGCGCCCCCACCTCGAACCAGCCGGTGACACGCCCGGTCAGATCGCGCATCAGCACCGCGGGTTCGTCGACCGCTGCCACGCCCTCGGTCAGCTCGATGCCCTCGCCGTATTCCAGGCAGTAGGCCAGCACGCGCACCAGCATGAATTCGGCCGTCTCCGAAGGCTGCTGCGCGACCCGCAGTTCGAAGTCCGCGTAGGTCTGGCGATCCATGTTCGCGAGCTGGATCGTGAAGCTGTACATCGTTGCCGTCAGGGCCATGGCGTTACGGTTCCGGAGATTCCGACAGGATACGGACTCGCCGCCGCCGACGACCCGCCGACGGGCGCCACCCCGTCGCGAGCGCGTGCCCGCCGGCCGTCCTCCCGCTCCCCGGATGGCACCGAACTTGCGGCATCCGGGCATCAACCGGAGGCGGCCATGGACGGCGGAGGACACAGCTTCACGAAGGGGAAGGCCGCGGGTTCGCCGCTCAGGTCGATGACCGGCCTGGTGCTGACCGCCGGCGGCTCGCGCGGCGCCTACCAAGCCGGCGTGCTCAAGCGCATCGGCGAGTTGCCCTCCCTGCGCAACAGGCCCTCGCCGTTCCCGATCATCGCCGGCGCCTCGGCCGGCGCCATCAACGGCGCGGCGATCGCGTCCTATGCCTCGAACTTCGGCGAAGGCACCGCGCGCCTGGCCCAGATCTGGGCCCAGCTGAGCGTAACCGACGTGATGCGAACCGATTTCCGGGCGCTGCTCGGCAACGCCGGACGCCTGACCCTGGACCTCGCGCTGGGCGGGATGATCGGCGCCGGACGTGTCGAGTCGCTGTTCGATTCCTCGCCGCTGCGCCGCTTCCTGGCCCGGCACCTGCCGATCGCCGGCATCGGCGATGCGCTGGCCCGCCGCCATCTGTACGCGGTCGCGATCACCGCCACCGGGTATCACTCCGGCAAGGCCTTCACGTTCATCCAGGGACACCGCGATCACCCGCTGTGGAACAAGAGCCGCCGCGTGGCAATCAAGGCCACGCTCGGCATCGATCACATCCTGGCGTCTTCGTCGATCCCGCTGGTGTTCCCACCGGTGCCGCTGAAGGTCGCCGGATCGCAGGCCTACTTCGGCGACGGCGCCCTGCGACTGGTGACGCCGCTGTCGCCGGCGATCCGGCTCGGTGCGGACCGCCTGTTCGCCATCGGCGTGCGCTGCCAGGATGCCGCCGACGACCTGGTTCGCTCGGAACTCTCGGACGATGCCGGCGGCGCGCCGCTGAACCGCCCGCCGCTGTCCCAGATCTGCGGCGTCTTTCTCAACGCGATCTTCCTGGATCATCTGAACGCCGACGTCGATCACCTGCTGAGAATGAACGCCCTTGTCGCCGCCAGTCCGCCCGTGCGGGCGACGGCCCCCGCGTCGCAGAAACCCAGCGAGCCGATGCGCGTCGTCGAACCGCTGGTCGTCTCGCCGTCGGAAGACATCGCGATCATCGCCAAGACCATGGCGCATCGGATGCCGCGCAGCATCCGCTACCTGATGGACGGGCTGGGCACGCCGGACGCGCAGAGCGCAGACCTGATGAGCTACCTGCTGTTCGATGGCGCGTTCTCGCGCGAACTGATCCAGCTCGGCTATCGCGACGCGCAGCAGCGCATCGACGAGATCGAGGAATTCCTGGTCGCGGGTTCGGGCGTCCGCCGCAAGCGCCGGACCGGCGCAACGTCCTAGTCCGGGATTCGATGATTCCGTGACATTTGCCGTACGGGCGTTTCTCGCCTGGGCGTCGGACATTCAAAGCGAAAAGCATTCAACGCAAAGAGAGAGTCGCTAGGCCGAACTGCGCGCCTCGCAGAACGCGCGAAAAGCGTCGGCGTCGATCGCCGGCGAGGTGACGTGACCTTGGTACAGGTCGCATTCCCAGTCCCGTAGCAGCGCGAGTTGACGCTTGTTCTCCACGCCTTCGGCGACGAACAGCAGCCCGAGGCTGTGCGTCATGCCGATCACGGCCTTGACCAGGCGCGCGCTGTCGCGATCGTCCGCCAGGTCCACGACGAAGCTGTGATCGATCTTGATCGAGCGGACCGGGAACCGCTTGAGATAACCGAGCGAGGAATAGCCGGTTCCGAAATCGTCGAGCGACACCGTCACGCCGCGCGCCTGCAAGACCTCGAGTACCGACACCGCGTGGTCCGGCGTCGTGATCAGCGCGCTCTCGGTGATCTCCAGGTCGAGCTGGGACGCCGGCGCCGCCGAGGCATCGAGAATTTCAAGGAAAGAGCTCAGGAAGTTCTCGTCGAGGAACTGGTTGGCCGAGACGTTCACCGAGATGCGCGGCGCCTCGAAGCCTTGCGATTTCCAGGCGGCGATCTGCGCCAGCACGCGGGTCAGCACCCATCGGCCCAGGGGAACGATCAGCCCCGACTCCTCGGCGACCGGAATGAATTCGCCGGGCAGGACCTGCGTGCCGTCGGGTCGCCTCCAGCGCAGCAAGGCCTCGGCGCCCTCGACGGTGTGCCCGTCCATCTGCAGCTTGGGCTGGTAGTGCACCGACAGCTCGTCCTCTTCGATGGCCACGCGCAGCCAGTCTTCCAGCCGCTTGCGACGGCTCACCGCCTCGCTCATCGCGGTGTCGAACATCGTCACCTGTGCGCGGCCGGCCCGCTTGGCGACGTACATCGCGATGTCGGCGTTGCGCTGTGCCTCGGCCGGATCGCTGCCGTGCGCCGGCAGCATCGCCACGCCGATCGAGGCACTGAGCTGAAAGCGGAACTGGTTGTAGCGGTACGGCTCCGACAACGTCTCGAGTATCCGCTGCGCCTGTTCCTGCACGTCGGACGGCTTGATCACGAACGACAGGATGACGGCGAACTCGTCGCCGCCCAGGCGCGCCGCCACGCAGTCCGCGGCCACCGCGCCCTTCAGGCGCTGCGCGAGTTCGACGAGCAGCGCGTCGCCCTGGGGATGCCCGAAGTTGTCGTTGAAGTCCTTGAAGCGGTCGAGATCGATGAACAGCAGCGCGGCGTGCGTGCCCTCGCGGATGCAGTTCTCGATGATCTCGCTCAGCCGCGAATCGAAGTGCGCCCGATTGGGCAGGCCGGTCAGCGGATCGTGCCGTGCCTGGTGTTCGAGCGGCAGCATGACCTTGCGACGCAAGGCGAACACCGTGAGCGCTACCGAGCATAGGGCCGCGAACAGGCCCAGCAGCGAGAGCATGAAGAGCTGGGGGTCGGCCGCCATCATCGCGGGCCGCGTATGGCAGCGCAGGTAGACCCGCCAGGTCCCGTCCGCGCGCTGCACGTCGAACGCCACGTCCGACACGCCGCCGCGATGCTCGACGCGCGGGCCCGGGCCGGCCAGGTCCTCGAAATCGAAATCGGCGAAGCCGGCCCGTGCGGCGATGCCCCCGGCCTCGCTGCGGACCATGACGCCGAGCAACTGCGGGCGATGCCGGACCTGATCGGCCGCCTGCTGGAGCGGTCCCGACTGCAGAAGGGCGTCGATGCGCGAGGACTCCTCGCGGATCATGCCGGCGACCTGCTGGTGGCGGGACTGGAACACCAGCGGCACGAAGATGACGGCCTGAACCGCGAGCAGACCGCTCAGCACCGTCAGCACCAGCGACTTTCCGATGCGCGAACGCCAGATCCTGCGCGCGTCGAGCAGCAGCTCCCTCGTGTTCACCGCGGCTCCCCCGCATGGAATGGCTATGCCGCTGCCGGGTCGTGCAGCGCCTCGCGGCATTGTGTGCCCGGCCGCAGCGCCGTGGGTACTTGCCCGCGGTGTCAGTGCAAGCGCATCGCATGACGTTACCATCGCTCACTGTCACGATCAGAACCCAGCCCATGCCAGCTCCCGCCGCCCGCCTCAGCTCCGCCGACCTCGATGGTTTTCGCGAGGTTCAACGTCTGGCCTACCGATGCGCGGAGACGATCGCGGCGGAGCTGGAGCCCGGCGTCACCGAGCGCGAAGTCGCCGCCCGGATGAAGGATTTCCTGATGTCCGAGGGCGCCGACGACTGCTTCCACCAGCCCTTCGCCTGGTTCGGCGATCGCACCGCGTTCCGCGGCTTCATCGGCTTCAAGCACCTGGGCGGCTTCAACCCCGCGTTCTATCCGAGCAACCGCCGGCTCGAACGCAACATGCCCTTCATCCTGGACTGCGCGCCCACCCGCAACGGCCACACCGCCGACATCGGCTACTGCGGCGTCATCGGCGAGAACCGCGCGCTCGATCGCCTGATGGACGACCTGATGGAGTACCGCTTCCTGATCGTCGATCTGGTGCGCCAGCGCCGGTCGCTGGCCGAGGTCAGCCAGGCCGTCGACCGTCTCTGCCTGAAGCACGGCTATGAGCCGCGCCACAAGGCCTACCCCTTCGAGGTACTCGCGCACCGCGTCGAGAAGCTGCAGGACGACGGGCGGCCCAGGCACCTGTCGCTCGCCCGCTTCGGCGTTCGCAACGTCACCGAGCTGCTCAAGGACCGCGTCCGCGGCGCCCGCGAGGGCTGGTCGCCGCTGTGGAACAGCAAGGCCGGCTCCGACCACGCGCCGACGCCGGGCCTGTGGGCGGTCGAGCCCCACCTGGGCTTCCGCGGCGTCGGGGCCAAGTGGGAAGAACTGCTGGTGATCACCGAGGACGACGCGTTCTGGCTCGACGACGACGTGCCGCAGGTGCGGCGCTGGAAGGCGCGCGGCCTCTGGCCTGCGGACACGGCGCGAAAAGCGGCGTAGCGTCAGCGGCATCAGGGCGGCCCGATCGGGCCGGACAACAGATTCGCTGCGCCGGACATCGCGCGCAGACGAGGAGGAGAACACGATGAACCCATCCGAGACCGTGCAGTCGGGCGACCTGTCGCTGGCCGTCTACACCTGGGGCTCGCCGGCGCCCGGCAAGCCCAACGTCGTGCTGGTGCATGGCTACCCGGATGCCGCGAGCGTCTGGACGCGGACCGCGGAAATCCTCGCGCAGCGCTACTACGTCATCGCCTACGACGTTCGCGGTGCCGGCCGTTCCGACGTGCCGGATCACACCAAGGCCTTCGAGCTCGAGCATCTGGTAGAGGACCTCGCGCAGGTCGTCGAGGCCACCAGCCCGGACCAGCCGGTCCACCTGGTCTGCCACGACTGGGGCTCGATCCAATCCTGGGAGGCGGTAACGACGGACCGCATGGCCGGCCGCATCGCGTCGTACACGTCGATCTCGGGCCCGAGCATCGACCACGCGGCGTACTGGATCATGAATCGCCTGCGCAGCGGCTCCACGCAGGAGCTGGCCACCGTCGCGCGCCAGCTCTCGCACTCCTGGTACATCGGCGCGTTCCAGCTGCCGCTGTTCGGACCGGCGATCTGGAAGCTGGGCATGGACAAGCTGTGGCCGAGCATCCTGTCGAAGGTCGAGGGCGTCGACGCCGAGGCCAGTCCCACGCAAACCAAGGACGGCAGCATCGGCGTGAACCTGTATCGCGCCAATTTCGTGCAGCGCCTGCTCAAGCCGCAGGAGCGCCGCACCGACACCCCGGTGCAGGTCATCGTCGCCAAGCGTGACCGCTTCATGCTGCCCGAGGTGCTCGACGACCTGCCGCAGTGGGTGCCCAATCTCTGGCAGCGCGAGATCGACGCGGGTCACTGGGTGCAGATCAGTCATCCCGAGAAGGTCGCCGCGATGGCCAGCGAGTTCATCGACTTCGTCGGCGGCGGAACCGAGACCGCCGCGCTGCGCCGCGCGCGCCGCCGCGGCGCGCGCAAGCCGATGACGGGCAAACTCGTCGTCGTCACCGGAGGCGGCGCCGGCATCGGCCGCGAAACGCTGCTCGCCTTCGCCGAACAGGGCGCCGCGGTCGTGGCCGCCGACATCGATCTCGCCGCCGCCGAGCGCAGCGCCGAACTCGCGCGTCTGCTCGACGTGGAAGCCTATGCGCGCCAGGTCGACGTCGGATCGACCGAGCAGGTCGAGGCGTTCGCCCAATGGGTGGAGAGCGAATTGGGCGCACCCGATGTCGTCGTCAACAACGCCGGCATCGGCCTGTCCGGGAAGATGCTCGACACCAGCGTCGCCGACTGGGACAAGCTGCTGCGCGTGAATCTGTGGAGCGTGATCCTGGGCTCGAAGCTGTTCGCCCAGCAGATGGTCGACGCCGGCAAGCGCGGCCACATCGTCAACGTCGCCTCCGCGGCTGCGTTCTCCCCGAACAAGGCGCTGCCCGCCTACTCCACGACCAAGGCCGCGGTGCTGATGCTGTCCGACTGCCTGCGCGGCGAACTCGCGGAGAAGCACATCCGCGTCGTGTCCGTGTGTCCCGGCTTCGTCGACACCGGCATCACGACGTCGACGCGCTTCGTCGGCGTCTCCGCCGACGAGCAGGACAAGCGGCGCGCGCAGGCCACGAAGGCCTACGGCCGGCGCAACCTCAAGCCCGATGCCGTCGCACGCGCCATCCTCGACGCGGTGACCCACGACAAGCCGGAAGTCCTGGTCGGAGCCGAGGCGCACGCCCTTCGCTTCGTGTCGCGCTTCCTGCCCGCGCTGTCGCGGCGCATGGCCCGGCTCGACCTCGCCAAGTGACGTCGAATTCATTCAAGCTCAGGCAACAGGAGATCGCACGATGAACAGCGCCGTCATTCCCGAGCTTCCGAAGTTCCCTGGCAAGCGCAAGGGCAAGGCTTCGAACACGCCGCAGCCGCTGATCCCGCGCAAGGTCCAGTTCGATTGGTCGAAGACGCCGCTCGAGTGGATTCCCGGCCAGCCGTTCGCGAGTCACTTCATCAACGAGATCAACCTGCTGCTGCCGGCCGGCGAATTCTGGTTCTGCAAGCTCTACAACAAGGCGCTGCCGTACATCACCGACCCGAAGCTGCGCGAAGACGTGCAGATGTTCATCCGCCAGGAAGCGATGCACGCACGCGCGCACGGCGCGGCCGTGGCCGAGTACCTGCATGCGCACGGCATCGAGACCGAGAGCAACACCTCGCAGGAGGACAAGCTGTTCGAAGTGCTGCTCGCCGATCAGCCGTTCGGAAAGAAACTGCCGAAGTTCATGGAGAAGCAGTGGCTGGTGTTCCGCCTGGGCATCGTGGCGGCCATCGAGCACATGACCTGCGTGCTGGGCAATTACATCATCCGGCAGGACCAGTGGAAGGATGCCGATCCGGTGCTGCTCGACCTGCTCAAGTGGCATGGCGCCGAGGAAGTCGAGCATCGCTGCGTGGCGTTCGACGTCTACCGGCATCTCGGCGGCAGCTATCCCTCGCGCTATTACCTGGCCAGCATCGCGATGCCGGCGATCTTCGGCCTGTGGGTGCACGGCGCGGCGCACCTGATGAAACAGGACCCGCGTTTCCAGGACAAGAAGCCCAGCGTGTTCCGTCCGTGGATCTGGCTCGAATGGCAGCGCCAGTCGAAGACCGGGATCCTGCCCTCGCTGTTCTCGCTGATGCGCCAGGAGCTGCCGTTCTTCAGCCCCTGGTACGACCCGGTCAAGGAAGGCTCGACCGAGGAGGCGCTGGCCTATCTCAACGCCTCACCGGCCGCCGCCCGCGC
>CAZXXM010000020.1:0-16083 GCA_964644715.1 uncultured Salinisphaerales bacterium | reverse complement strand
TGCAGGATGTCGCAGGACTTGATCTCGTGCAGCCGGCCCTTGCGCACGGCCGGGATCGCGTCCCAGCCAGGTCGCGCGGCCACCTTCTCCGGGCTGAACTTCTTGCCGCACCAGGAGCCGATGATCAGGTCCGGCGAGCGCCGGATCACTTCACCGGCATCCGCAATGATTCGCTGCTTCGCAGCGGGTTCGATGCTCAGGTCCGCGAAGCAATCGCGGCCGCCGGCGATCTCCACCAGCTCGGCGACCCAGCGGATGCCGGAGATCATCGGCTCGTCCCACTCCTCGAAATAGACGCTCGGGTGCGAGGGCAAGCGGCGGCCCGCCTCGGCGACGGCTTCGACGCCGGCGCGCAATTCATCGAGCAGCACCTGCGTCCGCGCCACCGCTCCCACCAGAGCGCCGAGCGTGCGGATGAACTCGAAGATCTGCGCAACGCTGCGCTGGTTGAAGATGTGCACCGCGATGCCGGCGCGGACGAGATCCGCCGCGATATCGGCCTGCAGGTCGGAGAATCCGAGCACGAGGTCCGGCGACAGCGCACGGATGCGATCGATCTTCGCGCTGGTGAACGCGCTGACCTTCGGCTTTTCCTTGCGCGCCTGCGGCGGCCGCACCGTGAAGCCGGAGATTCCGACGATACGGTGCTGCTCGCCCAGCAAGTACAGCGTTTCCGTCGTCTCCTCGGTGAGGCAGACGATCCGCTGCGGGCCGCGGGGCACGAACAAGGCGCTCATCGAACGGATCCAGCGGGCGGGCCGCGAAGGATAGGAGGAAGCGGTAGCCCGGGTGAAACGCGGGCCACGAAGATCCGTGTGCCCCGTAGTCCGGACGAAGTCCGGAGTGCCGACCGCAATACGTGGCGCAACCCCGGACTTCGTCCGGGCTACGGGATCATTGCGCCGGGCGGTTCCAGGCCTCGAGCGTCGCGGCCTCGTTGGCCTGGTATCCGCCGAGTGCTTCGAGCAGGCTCATGTCGAGATTGGGCTGCTGCCCGTCGCCCATGCGAATCAGCTGCAGGCAATACCAGCCGAGCTGACCGAAGGACTCGAGCACCTTGTGCGTGGCGTCGTCGATGTCCGGCCCCATCGCGTCGCGCGGCAGGCCGAGTTCGCGCTCCATCGCCGGCAGGCCGGTCGCCTCGCCGCGCAGCAGCCGGGCGACGCCGTCCTCGGGATCGGTACAGACCGGACGTCCCACGCCGATGACGTCGCAGGCCCCGGACGACAGCGCCTCGTCCATCGTCGACAGGCCGCGCATGCCGCCGGTGATCATCATCGGCATCTTCACCAGTGGCCGTATCGCCTTGGCGTAGTCGAGGAAGTAGGCCTCGCGCGCCGCCGTGCTCGCCGACACCTTGCGACCGCTCTGCTCGGCATCGCCGCCCATGCCCACCATCTGCATCTGCTCGTAATTGCCGCCCGAGATCTCGAGCAGATCGACGCCCGCGTCGCTGAGCCAGCGCACGACCTGCATCGACTCTTCCGGGCCGAATCCACCGCGCTGGAAATCCGCGGAATTGAGCTTCACCGAGATCGGGAAATCCGCTCCGACCGCCTTGCGCGTCGCCGCCAAGGTCTGCATCAGGATCCGTGCACGGTTCTCCAGGCTGCCGCCGTACTCGTCCTTGCGATGGTTGGCGAGCGGGCTCAGGAAGTTCGAGAACAGGTAGCCGTGGGCGGCATGGATCTGCACGCCGGTGAAGCCGGTCTCGCGCGCGGTCGTGGCCACGTGGACGAAGCGGCGAATCGCGTCCTGGATCTGCGCCACCGTCATTTCCTGCGCCTCGCCCGGCGCGGCCAGCGGCATCGGCAAGGTGATGGCGGAAGGCGCCAGCGGCCGGGGGTTGATGCCGGCCGAGGTCTGCCGGCCCGGGTGATTGATCTGCATCCAGAAGTGCGCGCCGTCGCGCGTGCCGATGCTCGCAAGCTTGCGCAGTTCGGCGAGCCCGCCGTTACCGTCGATGACGATGTTGCCGGGCCGCTCGAGCTGCCGGCGGTCGCCGTGGACGTTGCCGGTCAGCATCAGGCCGAAGCCGTTCTTCGCCCAGCGCTCGTACAGGCGGTAGTGACGCTCGGTCACGCGGTTCATCGAATCCGCGAGCCCCTCCGTCATCGCGGCCTTGGCCATGCGGTTTTTCAGGACGGCGCCACAAGGCAGGCGGAGTTCGGACTGGATCGAAACAGTCATGCAGCTTCCTTTTTCAAAAATGTTCTTGGCGCGGCGGCGTCGCCGTAGCCCGGTCGACTCCATCTGGCCGCCCCCCCGGCGGCCAGATCTTCGAAGTCTCAGCCCTTCAGCACGTCGGCCGTGTGCATCGTGTCCAGGTATTCCTTGACCGACGAGATCTTTCCGTCGCGGACCGTGATCAGGAAGTGATAGAAGTTGTTGTAGGTGCGGCCGTTGGCCAACACGCCGAGCGACTCGGCCTCGACCGCCACCTTGTCGCCCTCGGCCACCATGCCGTGCGGCGTGATCGCGAGGCCGTCCTTGGACGTGGGCACGAGGCTCCCCAGCAGCTCTGCCATCTCGGCCTTGGTCTTGGTCCCGGCCAGCGGGAACAGCTCGGGCTTGCCGCCGATCCACCACGTGGCGTCGGGCGTCAGCTTGTCGAGCACCTGCTGCACTTCCTTGCGCTTGAAGTGCGCGAAGAATTCGGCGACCAGCTTCTTGTTGGCTTCGATGCTCATGTTCTGTCTCCAGTGGATGTCGGTATCACGGCCGGACCCGAAGCTTTCCCGAAATCCGTCCTTTCTTGCATCCGGGGGCGCACCCTCGAATGAAGGCCGGTCGATACAAGACGGCGAGGCATACTCGGTGCACGTTGGGCCCAGCCTCCCCGAAGAGGGCGGCCGGCGTAGCAGGTCGGAACAAGAGCACGAAAGCGGAGGAACCCATGTCGGTACAGGCAGCCCCGGGCGGCGCGTCGGTCGCGCACGACAAGAAAATCTACTGCGGCATCTGCGAGGCCTCCTGCGGCCTGATCGCCACGGTGCAGGGCGACGAGATCCTCAAGCTGCGCGGCGATCCGGATCACCCGCAGTCGCAGGGCTTCATCTGCCCCAAGGGCGCCTCGTTCGCGTCGATTCGCAACGACCCCGACCGCGTGCTCAAGCCGCTGCAGCGCCAGGCCGACGGCAGCTTCCAGAAGGTGGAATGGAACGTTGCGCTCGACGACATCGGCGCACGGTTGCGCACGATCATCCGCGAGCACGGCAGCGAGTCGATCGGCCTGTACCTGGGCAACCCGGTGGGCTGGAACTACGGGGCCTACCTGTTCCTGTTCGGCATGGCCGCCGCACTGAAGACGCGCCACTTCTATTCGTCGGCCTCGCTGGACATCAACAACTATTGGCTGGTCGGGCAGCTGCTGTACGGCCACAACCTGTCGAACCCATTCCCCGACATCGCGCACACCCACTTCCTGCTGGTGCTCGGCGGCAACCCGGTGGTGTCGCACGGCAGCATGATGACCGCCGGCCGCATCAAGGAAAAAATGCAGGACATCGTCGCGCGCGGCGGCCGCGTGGTCGTCGTGGACCCGCGCCGCACCGAAACCGCGCAGCAGTTCGAGTGGCAGCCCATCCTGCCGGACGGCGACCCCTGGCTGGTCGCCGCGATGCTCAAGACGCTGTTCGACGAAAAGCTCGCCGACGAAGCCGCGCTGCGCGAGAAGACCACCGGCTGGGAAACCCTGCCTGCGCTGCTGGCCGGCATCACGGCGGAACGCGTCGAGGCCGAGACCGGCATGCGCTACGCCGACATCCAGCGGCTCGCGCGCGATTTCGCCGCCGCGCCGTCCGCCGGCGTGTATGGCCGCTGCGGTGCCTCGCTGGGTCCGTTCTCCACGCTGACCAAGTACCTGATCGACGTCTTCAACATCGCCAGCGGCAATCTCGACCGCCGCGGCGGCATCGTGTTCGGCCGTCCGGCCATCGATACCGAGCTGCTGACCAAGCTGTTCAAGGCCGAGGGCTACGATCGCTGGCGCACGCGCGTGGACGGCATTCCCGAGGTCTTCGGCACCGCACCCGCCGCCGTGATCGCGCGCGAGATCCGCACGCCGGGCAAGGGCCAGATGCGCGCGATGCTGATCGCCTCGGCCAACATCGCCACCACGTCCTGCGCGTCCGACGACGTCGGCACGGCGCTCGACGAGCTGGACCTGCTGATCTCGCTGGACCCGTACGTCACCGAGACCAATCGCCGCGCGCACTACATCCTGCCGCCGAGCCTGTGGATCGAGCGCGACGGCATGCCGATCTTCACGCAGATGCACAACACGGTTCCGCACGCGCAGTGGGTACCGGCAACGGTGCCGCCGCGCGGCGACGCGCGCGACGACTGGTGGATCCTCGACGAGATCTGCAAGCGCATCGGCATCGTGCCCTCGTCGTCGCGAGCCGCGCAGTGGCTCGGCAAGCTGGGCATCCGGATGTCACCCGGAACCGCGGTGGACCTGTTCATGCGCATGGCGCCGGAAGGCGACTGGTTCGGCCTGCGGCCGAAGGGCATCAGCCGCAAGAAGCTGTACGCCAACCCGGGCGGCATCAAGTTCGCGGACGCGGTGCCGGTCGGCACCTGGCGCAAGAAGATTCACCACGAGGATCGCAAGATCCACCTGCGGCACCGAGTGATCGAGCAGGAAATGCAGGCCATGCTGGCGCGCGCGCCGTCGATCGGCGCCGACTATCCGCTGCGGCTGATCAGCATGCGCGAGCTGCAGTCGCAGAACAGCTGGCTGCACAACTCGCCGCGCCTGATGACGGCCAACCGCACGCACCGGCTGCGCCTGCACCCGCGGGACGCGGCGCGCCTGGGCATTCGCGATACCGACAGCGTACGCGTGACCTCGCGCCACGGCTCCCTCACGACGCCGGTGATGATCAGCGACGAGATGATCGAAGGCGTCGTCGCGCTGCCGCAGTCCTGGGGTCACCGCGGCGGATGGAAGCACGCCGTGGCCGCCGGCGGCAGCCGCTACAACGACCTGACCTCGAATCGAGCGGAGGACATCGACCGGCCTTCGGGCAACGCGGTGCTCAACGGGATTGCGGTGCGCGTCGAGCGCGTGGCCTTGCCCGCGATGGCCGCGGCCTGAGCGGCCGCGAACCGGGCCTATCCGCATCATCTCCCTCTCCCCGTGCGCTTATGCATGGGGAGAGGGAGCATGCGCCTAAGGCTGACCTGAGCCTGCTGTCCCGCTAGGCTCCACCGATCCGCTGGAGAATCCAATGCCCACCCTCGTCGAATCCCTGCGCGCCGCCCTGGGCGCCGACGCCGTCCTCGAACCGGCGCAGATCGCCGAGCGCGCCAGCAGCTACTGGGACGCGACGCCGATGCGCGCCGCCGCGCTGGTGCGTCCGCGCAGCACGGCGGAGGTGTCGGCGGTGCTGCGCCTGTGCCACGAGCGCGATCAGCCGGTGGTGACGCACGGCGGCCTGACGGGCTGCGTCGAAGGCGCGACGACCGACGCCAACGTGCTCGTGCTTTCGCTCGAACGCATGACCCGCATCGAGGAGATCGATCCGATCGGCCGCACCGCGACGGTCGAGGCCGGCGTCGTGCTGCAGCGCCTGCAGGAGACCGTCGCCGAGCGCGGCCTGCTCTACCCGGTGGATCTGGGTGCGCGGGGCTCCTGCACGATCGGCGGCAACGTCGCCACCAACGCCGGCGGCGTCAACGTGATCCGCCACGGCATGACGCGCCAGCGCGTGCTCGGCCTGGAGGCCGTGCTCGCCGACGGCACCGTGGTGTCGTCGATGAACCGAATGCTCAAGAACAACGCGGGCTACGACCTCAAGCAGCTGTTCATCGGCAGCGAGGGCACCCTGGGCGTGGTCACGCGCGTCGTCGTGCGGCTCGAGGAAGCGCCGGTGAGCCGCAACAGCGCGCTGATCGCGCTCGCCAGCTTCGACGCGGTCGTCGGCATGCTCAAGCGCATGCAGCGTTCGCTCGGCGCGCAGCTCAGCGCCTACGAAGTGATGTGGGGCGATCACTACCGCGCCGTGACCGTGCCCGGCGCACATCGCGCGCCGCTCGACCGCGGCCACGCCTTCTACGTGATGATGGAGACCGACGGCGCGCAGCCCGAGACCGACGGCGCGACGTTCATGGCCGTCCTGCAGCAGGCGCTGGAAGACGGCACGGTGAGCGACGCGGTGATCCCGAAGTCGGACACCGAGCGCGCCGCGCTTTGGAAGGTGCGCGAAGACTTCACCGAGCTGTACCGCACGCCGCCCGTGTTCCTGTACGACGTCAGCCTGCCGATCCGCGACATGCCGGCCTACGTCGCCGACGTGCTCGCGCGGTTGCAGGCGCGCTGGCCCGCCGGCTTCTGCCAGGTCATGGGGCACATCGGCGACGGCAACCTGCACCTGTTCGTGCATCCGGGCGTGAACGACCCGGCCTTGCACACGCAGTCGGACGAGGACGTGTACGGCGCGCTGAAGCCCTTCGGCGGATCGATCTCGGCCGAACACGGCATCGGCACCGAGAAGCGCGGCTACCTGTCGATCTCGCGCTCGGCCGCGGAGATCGCGCTGATGCGCACGCTCAAGCGCAGTCTCGATCCGAAGAACCTGCTGAACCCGGCGAAGGTGCTCCAACCGTAGCCGATGACCGCTCAGATGCCGTGCCGCTCCTTCATGCGCTTCATGTAGGCCACGAGATTGGCCTTGCCGGCGCCGTAGTGCTTGGTGTCGAACGAGAACGGCGGATCGATGGTGTGGCGCAGGATCGATAGCACCGAGGCGTCGATCCAGCGCGGGCGATCGCCCATGAAGTACTCCTGATCTCCGAGCTGGTCGCTGAGCGCGTCGATGTCGGCGCGCGCACGCGCGTACAGCGCGTCCTGCGGCAACCGCGTCCAGCCCGAATTGAGATAGCCCTTGAGCACGCGGGCGCGCCAGGCATCGCCGAAGGCCAGCACCTCGGCCGAGGGCTGGTCGGTGCTGGCGATCATGCATAAGTAGCGATGCCAGTCGCCGTCGTCGCAGTAGCGCGGCAGCACCACGGTGATCCAGTAGAGGTGCTCGTCGATCAGGCGGTTGAACGCGAGCATCTGTGCGCGCTCACGTGGTGTCGTGCCTTCGCCCAGCGCGTCGCCGAACTTTTTCTGCAGGTGCGCGATGATCTGCATCGAATCGGCGATGCGCTCGCCGTCGCCGTCGTCCAGGAACGGCACCTTGCCGTTGGGACTGTCGCGGTCGAGCTGCGACAGGTCGGTCGGCACGAACTCGTAGGGAATGCCGGCCAAGGTCATGTAGTACGCGACCTTCGTCACCATCGGACCCAGGCAGGGCACGGTCCAGCCCGGCACGCTGCCATAGAGCTTGATCATCGGGAGCCTCCTGCGCGAGCGGCGTCGGTCGCGGGCCGAGCATCTGCCGGCACCCGAGCGAACGCAATGCGGGTGCCTCCCTGTCGCAGGCCCGAGCGAAGGCGGTTGACGGCACCGGTCGTTCACCGGAACCTCGCCGTATACGAAGAACGATGTCCCGACGGGACGAGATCACGACGAAACGAGGAGATCCGCACGTGGCAGCTCCCGCGGTGCCCGCGGCCTACCCGCGCCCCTGGCTGGCGTGGTGCACGGTCGGACTGCTCACGCTGGCCTACATCCTGTCCTTCATCGACCGGCAGATCCTGAGCCTGCTGGTGGCGCCCATCCGGCGCGACCTTGCGATCAGCGATACGCAGATGAGCCTGCTGATGGGCTTCTCGTTCGCGGTGTTCTACACGCTGTGCGGCATCCCGCTGGGCCGGCTCGCCGACATCGCCAGCCGTCGCTGGATCGTGACCTGGGGCGTGGCCTTCTGGAGCGCGGCGACCGCGGCCTGCGGCCTCGCGCACGGCTACTGGCAGCTCTTCCTTGGCCGCGTCGGCGTCGGCATCGGCGAGGCCGCGCTGTCTCCGGCGGCGTACTCGCTGATCACCGACAGCTTTCCGCCGGAGCGGCGCGCGACCGCCATCAGCGTCTTCGCGACCGGCATCTTCATCGGGACCGGCATGGCCTACGTGCTGGGCGGACTCGTGGTCGGCTTTGCATCCGAGCAGGGCGAGACGGTGCTGCCGCTGGTTGGTGCGACGCGCCCCTGGCAGATGGTCTTCTACCTGTTGGGCGCGGTGGGCCTGCTGTTCGCCTGGGTGCTGCTGCTGATCCGCGAACCGCCGCGCCATGGGGCGTCAGCGGGCGCGCCGGCGATTCCCCTGGGCGACGTCCTGCGCACCCTGGCCCGTCATCGGCGGACCGTGGTGCTGCACAACTTCGGCTTCGCGGGCATCGCGCTCGCCCTGTACTCGGTCAACGCCTGGATCCCGAGCGTGTGGCAGCGCGTGCACGGCTGGGAGGTTCGCGACGTCGGGATCGTCTACGGCGCCATCGTCTGCTTCGCCGGCGGATTCGGCATCGTGTTCGGCGGCTGGCTGGCCGACCGCTGGAGAGCACAGGGCGTGAGCGACGCCACGTTGCGCGTCGGCGCCGTCGCCGGCCTGCTCGGCGCACCGCTGTCGCTGGCCATCGCCTTCGTGCCGAACGGCACCGCGCTGGCGTTCCTGATGGTGCCCGTCACGGTCTTCATCGCCATCCCGCTCGGCGTGGCGGCGGCGGCCATCCAGGACCTGGTGCCCAACGGCATGCGGGGACAGACCTCGGCGATCTACCTGTTCGTCGTGAACATCGTCGGGCTGGGATTCGGCCCGACCGCGGTTGCGCTGCTCACCGATCGCGTGTTCGGCGACGACACCGACGTGCACCTGTCGCTGGCCATCGTCGTGGCCGTGGCGCAGATCCTCGCCTTCCTGCTGCTCGCGCGCGGACGCGTCCACTACCGGGCGAGCCTGCTGCAGATCGAGGGACGCAGCTGAGCGCGGCGCGTATCGCGCGACGCACGATCAAGACTTCCGACTTTCGCTCGGCTCCGCCGGAGCCGGCACCTGCTTTTCAACGAGACCCTTCACATGAAACTCTGGCATTGCAAGGACGCAAGATCGCTACGCCCGCTGTGGGCACTCGAAGAAATGGGCCTGCCCTACGAACTCGAGACTCTGCCGTTCCCGCCTCGCGCGTTCCAGAAAACCTTCCTGGGGACCAATCCGCTGGGAACGGTGCCCTACTTCACCGATGGCGCGGTACGCATGACCGAATCCACCGGCATCTGCCTCTACCTGGTGGAACGCTACGAGCGCTACGACCTCGGCCTTCGCCGCGATCACGCCGACTACGGCGACTATCTCAACTGGCTGTTCCAGAGCGACGCGACCCTGACGTTTCCGCAGACCATCGTGCTGCGCTACAGCCTGCTGGAACCCGAGGCGCGGCGGCTGCCGCAAGCCGTCGAGGACTATCGCAAGTGGTATCTGGCCCGCCTGCGCTGGCTCGATGCGCACCTGCAGACGCACGAGTACCTGTGCGACGGGCGCTTCACGATCGCCGACATCGCGGTGGGATTCGCGCTGTTCCTCGGCAAGACGCTGGGGATCGCAGGCGATTACCAGCCTCAGACGCTCGCCTACCTGCAGCGGCTCGAGGCAAGACCGGCCTTCGTCCGCGCTCGGGCACGGTAACCGCCCGCTCTGCGAACCTCCGCATCCTCGCTGGTATCCTGGCGACCGCCTGCGCGAACCGGGACATTCCGGATCACCGGGATGTCCGCTGTCTTTCGGACGTCGAAGCGATCATCCGCCCCGGATCGAACACGCCCACGGCCTGAAAGCCCGGCGCGCGTCGGCCGAATTGCCGCAAGCCATGACTCCGGTGCTCCTGCGCCGGGCCTCCATTCATCCAGGAAGTCACTCCGATGTCCGCATCCAGCACCCCTTCGAAAGCGCTTCGTTACGACGCCATCGTCGTTGGCGCCGGCATTGCCGGCATGTACCAGGTCCACCGCCTTCGCGAGATGGGACTCGCGGTTCTCGGCATCGAAGCCGGCAGCGATGTCGGCGGCACCTGGTACTGGAACCGCTACCCCGGGGCGCGCCTGGACTCGCAGGGCGAGGTCTACCAGTACTGGTTCTCCGAGGAGCTCTACAAGCAGTGGCCGGTGCGCGAGCGCTTCTCGGCGCAGCCCGACGTCGAAGCCTGGCTCCACTACGTCGCCGACCAGCTGGATCTGCGCAAGGAGTTCCGCTTCGGGACGCGCGTCGTATCCGCCCGCTTCGACGAGAACACGCAGCGCTGGTCGGTGAAGACCGACGCGGGCGACGAGTACGACACGCAATTCCTCGTGACCTGCGCCGGCATGCTGTCCGCCCCGCTGACCGACCTGTTCCCGGGCCAGAAGACCTTCAAGGGGCGTGTGTTCCACACCGCACGCTGGCCCAAGGAGAAGATCGACTTCGCCGGCAAGCGCGTCGGCGTGGTCGGCATCGGCGCCACCGGCATCCAGGTGATCCAGACGCTGGCGCCCGAGGTCGCGCACATGAAGGTGTTCGTGCGCACGCCGCAGTACACCATCCGCATGAAGAACCCGACCTACACGGATGCCGATCGCGCGGAGTTCAACCGCAGGTTCGGCGAAATGGGCGAGGCGGTGCAGAACACCTTCGGCGGCTTTGCGTACAACTTCGAGAACGGCAGCTGGCACGACGCCACGCCCGAGCAGCGCCAGGCCGTGTACGAGCGATGCTGGAGCGAGGGTTCGCTGCGCCTGTGGCTCGCCGCCTATCCGGAGATCTTCAGCGAGCAGGCCGCCAGCGACGAGATCTCGGAATTCGTGCGCGGCAAGCTGCGTGCGCAGCTCAGGCACGATCCGAAGCTCTGCGATCTTCTGGTGCCCAAGGACTACGGTTTCGGCACGCACCGCGTGCCGCTGGAGAACGGGTATCTCGAAGCCTTCCTGCGGCCCAACGTCGAAGCGGTGGACGTCAAGACGAACAAGATCGTCGAGATCGTCCCCGAGGGCGTGAAACTGGCCGACGGCACCGTGCACGAGATCGACATCCTGATCCTCGCCACCGGATTCGACGCCGGAACCGGCGCGCTGACGCGCATCGACATCCAGGGCCGCGGCGGGCGCAAGCTTTCCGAAGACTGGGGTCGCGACATCCGCACGACGATGGGCCTGCAGGTGCACGGTTACCCGAACCTGTTCACCGTGGGAGCGCCGCTGGCCCCCGCCGCCGCGCTGTGCAACATGACCACCTGCCTGCAGCAGCAGGCCGGCTGGATCGCCGACGCGATCGGCTACGTGCGCAGCAAGGGTCTGAAGGTCATGGAGCCGACGGCGGAGAAGGAAGCGCAGTGGGTCCAGCACCACGACGACATCGCCAACGCCACGCTGCTGACCAAGACCGATTCCTGGTACATGGGCTCCAACATCCCCGGCAAGCCGCGGCGCCTGCTGTCGTACGCCGGCGGCGTCAACGTCTACAAGCAGGCCTGCGAGGACGTGAAGTCCAGCGGCTATGCGGGTTTCAGCTTGAACTGAGGCCCGGGCCGGAACACCGCTCGCAGGAGACAGCCGATGGACATCAAGCAGCTGCGGTACTTCGTCGGCATCGCCGATTCGGGCAGCCTGATGAAAGCGAGCGAGCGGCTGCACATCGCGCAGCCGGCGCTGAGCGTCCAGCTCGGCAACCTGGAGAGCGAACTCGGCGTGAGCCTGATGCAGCGCAACAGCCGCGGCGTCGAGCTCACCGCCGAAGGCCGCGAGCTGTACGAGCGCGCCACGACCTTGCTCAAGTACCACCGCGAGACCATCGAGAGCATCAAGGGGCGCCAGACGCGCGCGGCCGGAACCGTTTCGCTCGGCATTCCGTCTTCGGCGTCGCCGCAGCTGGCTCCGCTGCTCTATCGCCGGGTCCGCCAGGAACTTCCGAACGTCTCGCTCTACATCACCGATGCGAGCACGGCGGCGCTGTACGAGTGGCTGCTCGAAGGGCGCCTGGACTTCTCGATCCTGTTCAGCCTGCCGGACGATACGCCCTGCGAATGCACGCCGCTGTACGTCGAGGAGTTCTGCCTCGTGGGACGCGCGACCGGGACCGCGTACCCGCCGACGATCGATTTCGAATGCCTGTTCGATCTGCCGCTGGTGATGCCGTGCCGCTCTTCGACCTGGCGCAAGATCCTGGACGACGCGGCCGATCGCTTCGGGCGCCGCTTCGAATCGCCGATGGAGACCGAGTCGGCCAGCGTGATGAAAGCGGTGGCGGCCGCGGGCGAGGCCTCCTGCCTGCTGCCCGCTTCGTGCGTGCAGACGGAGAAGGCGAAGCGGCTGCTCAAGGTGCAGCGCGTCGTGAATCCCGAATTTCGCGGCGTCGTGTCGCTGGCCGGAACCACGACGGCGGCGGCGCATCCAGCGCGACGCGCCGTGCGCGATCTCGTGGTCGAGGTCGTCACGCAGCAAGGCGCGTCGATGAACGATTTGGGGGCCGCCGATTTCAGCAGCACCACGCCGATCCTGCGCGCGGTGCCCGGACGCGTCCCACCTACGGCGAAGTAAGCCTCGCGGATGGCCCTCCGCCTGTCCTACCCTCATCGCGTCACGAGGCGGAATCTGCCCGCCCGGTAAAAGAGAGCCCTGATGGACGGAGATTCGAAGCGAGCGCCGATCAGCTTGGAACCCGCCGCCGGCCGCGATCGGCTGGAAGCCCTGGGCGTGCACGACTGGCCGATCTACGCATCGGGCGTGGATGACTTCGAGCACCGCTTCGCGCAGGACGAGACCTGCTACGTCATCGAGGGCGAGGTCACGGTGACACCCAGGGGCGGCGCGTCCTTCGTCTTTCGCAAGGGCGATCTCGCCACGTTTGCGCGCGGCACGGTGGTGCGCTGGGACATGCGCGTGCCGTTTCGCAAGCGTTACCGCCTGGGCTGATCCCGGGCAGTCCGCATGAGCCTGCTGACCTGGGCCATCGGCCTCTGCGGCCTGGCCGCCATCGCATGGGCGCTGCATTACCGCTACACCGCGGTACATGCGCCGACGCTGGTCTTTCGCGCATCGGACTTCAACCGGCGCATCGTCGAGCGCGTCTCCATCTTGCGCCGTCCATACCGCCCCAGTCCCTGGCTCTACAACACGCACCTGCAACTCGCCTGGTTGCTGCTGCTGGAAGCCCTTGCGCCGCCGCTGCGCTACGAGCGCATCGACGTGCTGCGCATGCGTGACGGCGGCACCACCTCGCTCGACTGGCTCGGACTCGAATGTCCGCCGCAGACACCGACACTGGTGCTGCTGCACACCGTGACCGGCAACCCTCGCAGCATGCGCCTGATGGCGCGCGATCTGCGCGACGCGACGGGCTGGCGCGTCGTGTTGTGCACGCGCCGCGGGCACGGCGGCCTGCCGCTGACGGCGCCGGTGATCAACACGATGGGATGCACGGACGATCTTCGCGAACAGCTCCGGCGCATCGAGGATCGGTTTCCCGATTCGCCGATCTACGCGATCGGCGCTTCCGCCGGCTCGGGCCTGCTGGTTCGCTACCTGGGAGAAGAAGGTGCGGCGTCGCGGATCCGCGCCGGCGTCGCCTACTGTCCCGGCTACGACATCGGCGTGGCCTGGACTCGCGTGCGTCCCTTCTACAGCCGGGCGATGGCGACGCGGCTCAAGCGTCACTTCCTGGAATCCCAGCAACCGGTCTTCGGTCACCTGGCGACCTACGCGCCCTGCCTGGCCGCGACCGATCTCGCGGAGTTCCACGACCGTCTCTACGAGATCGCCGGATACACCGATCGGGACGATTACCTGGCCCGCTCCAACCCGGTACAGGTCTTCAAGGACGTGGCGGTGCCCCTGCTGGTGCTCAATGCCGACGACGATCCGGTCTGCGTGGTCGACAACACGCTCGATCATCTCGACACCATTCGCGCGCTGCCCAAGACGCTGCTGGTGCGCACCGCGCGCGGCAGTCACTGCGCGTTCTACGAAGGCTGGACGGCGCGCTCCTGGGCGCACCGCCTGCTGGCCGAGTATCTGGTCGAGACGCACGCATTGCTCGAAGCCGATCGCGCAACCAGCGCGCTGCCGGTCGAGCCCCCCGACACGGCAAGGTCTTGAAACGCGCCTACTGCCCCTCGATCGCCTGCTTGCCCGCGAGCATGCCGCCATCGAGCAGGTAGGTTCCGCCGGTGGAATAGCTCGCCTCGTCGCTCGCCAGAAAGCCGATGAAGTTCGCCACTTCCTGCGCCTGCGCGAGCCGCTTCATCGGGATGATGGCCACGCTCTTCTCGCGCACGTGGGTCACGCCCTTCTTCGTCATGATCTCTTCGACCGAGCGCAGCAGCGGCGTGTCGCAAGGGCCTGGATTGACGCAGTTGACGCGGATGCCGTGACGCGCCCACTCGAGCGCCGCGGTCTTGCACATCCCCACGACCGCATGCTTGCTCGCGGTGTACGCGACGATGCCCTCGTTGCCGCGGAAGCTCTCGGTGGACGCCGTGATGACGATCGAGCCACCGCCCGCCTTCTTCAGATGCGGAAACAGGTACTTCAGGCCGAGCATCACGCCCCGCACGTTCACCGCCATGACGCGGTCGAACACCGCCATGTCCAGATCCTGGATCGGCTTGCGCTCGTGCGGGATGCCGGCGTTGAGGACGCCGACGTCGAGGCGTCCGTGATGCGCCGCGGCGGCGTCGATCGCCGCCGCCATCGCCGCTTCGTCGGTGACGTCGCAGGCGTGAACGCTGACCTTGTCCCCCAACTCGTCAGCCATCTTCTGCAGCGCCGCGGGATCGTGATCGAAGATCGCGACCTTGGCCCCGAGTGCGATCAGACGTCGTACGGCGGCGGCGCCGATCTCGCCAGCGCCACCGGTGACGATGGCCACCCTGCCCTGGAGACTCATGCGGATTCCCGTCGGTTCTTGCCGCGCGTCATGCGAGCTTCAACTGGCGTCGCACCCACTTGCCGGCGTTGGCCAGGGTGGTGTCCGCCGCGGGTGAGCGTCCGGCCATGAAGGGGTAGACGTGCTGCTGACCGGGGCCGAGCTCGAGCGTCGAATCGACGCCGGCTTCGCGTGCTTTCGCAACGACACTGCGGGCGTCGTCTTCCAGCACTTCCGAGTCACCGACGGCGACGAACAGCGGCGGCAGGCCCTTCAGGTCCGCATGCAGCGGGTTGGCCAGCGGGTTGGTGCGCGAGGCAGCACCCACGTAGAGGCCCGCCATCATCACGCTGGTCTCGCGCTTGATGAAGACGTCGCTCTGCGCGTTGGTCTCGAAGCTCGCGCCCTTGCTCTCCATGTCGAGCCAGGGCGAGAACGTGATGATCGCCGCGGGCAGCGGCATACCGAGCTCGCGCATCTTCAGCGCGCTGGAAATCGCCAGGTTGCCGCCGGCCGAGTCGCCCGCGTGCGCGGTCGCTTCGGGCTTGAAGCCCTGCTTGCGCAGCCATTCGTGCGCCTTGATCGCGTCTTCGATCTGCGCCGGGAACGGATGCTCCGGCGCTCGGCGGTAATCGATGACCAGGGCCGGCACGCCGGCCTGCTTGGCCAGGTGCGCGGCGACCTTGCGATGGCTCGCCGCCGAGTTGGTGACGAAACCGCCGCCGTGCGTGTACACGATGACCCGGTCCTTCGCCGCGCCGGCCGGCCGCGCCCAGATCGCCGGGATGCCGCCCGCATCGACCTCCTCGTAGGTCACGTCGGTCGGTTCGGCGGCCAGGCTCTGCAGGTCTTCGAGCAGCAGCCGCAGGCTGTCCAGGCTCATCTCGGGATTCGACGCGAGCTGCGCCGCGATCTTGCCGCCCATGTCGTACAGCGCGTTCTTCTCTGGCTTGGCCATTTTCTCTCTCCTTGGAGGTCTTCCTGAAAAGCCTTTCAACGCAAAGGCGCAAAGAAACACGAAAGGACGCAAAGACTATCGATCGGCTTTCGCCGGACCATCGTCGGCGAAGAAGTCATGCCATCCACTACTTCCTTTGCTTTTCTCTGCGTCCTTTCTTGTTCCTTTGCGCCTTTGCGTCAGCCGTTCTTCCCGATGTTGGCTCTCAAACCAACCATCCGCGCCCACTTCAGGTCGCCGCGGCGGTCTTTCCGGGCTTCGCGGTGGACTTCGTGAACTCGAACCCCGGAAAGCCCATATCGACGCTTTCGTTGAGCTCCTGGAAATACATCGGCGCCCCGCCGAAATAGAAC